>VBFW01000200.1 GCA_005880525.1 Chloroflexota bacterium
AAGCGCCGTACTGGGCTGTCGGCGCCTGCGCAGCCGGCGATGAGGTTTAGCGTGCCGATGACGTTCATCTCGTGCGCGCGGCTCGGATCCATGTCGAACGAGTCGATGCGGGTCAGCGTGTGCACGACGGTGTCTATGCCCACCGATCTGACGAGCTTTCCGATCAGAGAATGCCGGATGTCGAGCTTCAGGTAGTCGGCGCGTCCGAGGTCGTAGCGAGGCTCTCGGACGTCGATGCCGATGACCTCGGCCACGTCGGGGTCTTCGACGAGGCGCTGCACGAGCAGCGCGCCCCACCACCTGGCCACACCAGTGACGAGAATGCGTCGCTTCTTGGCCACGATGTTCCAGTCTAGGAGCCTCATATCATGGGGTTTGCCATGCCTCCAGATCGGATGAGCTTTGCTGTGCTCGGACCGGGCGGAGTCGGCGGATTGCTGGCCGCGCTCTTGTCCCGCGGTGGGGATCGCGTGGTGGTGCTGCACGACTCAGGGCCTCGCGAGATTCATGTCGAGAGCAAGCGTTTGGGCGACTTCACCGCCTCCGTCCAAACTGCGCCGCGGCTAGCGGAACCGGTGGATGCAGTGCTGGTGACTGTGAAGGCGACGCATCTCGAACAGGCCCTGGATCGGATGCCTGCCGCGGCTCTGGGCGACGCCCTCGTGATCCCTTTCCTCAACGGCATCGAGCACGTCGAGCTTCTGCGAAGCGCCTATCCAGCCTCGAGCGTGGTGCCGGCCACCATTCGGATCGAGACAACGAAGGCCGCGCCGGGAGTCGTTCACCACACGAGCCCCTTCGCGGTCGTGGACATCGGACCACGAGGCGAGCAGGTCGCGGCTCACCTGCGAGCAACAGGTCTTGACGTTCGAATCAAGGATGACGAAAAGGCGATGCTCTGGGACAAGATGGCCGTGCTGGCGCCGATGGCACTGCTCACGACTCACGAACGCGCCAACATCGGGGAGGTGAGGGCGCGCCGGCGCGAAGATCTCGAGGCGCTCGTCCGCGAATTCGCGTCGGTCGCCGCCGCTGAAGGAGTTGCGATCGATCCCATCGCCAACCTTGCATTCATCGAGAGGGCTCCTGAGACGATGGAGACATCGATGCAGCGCGACCAGGCCGCAGGCCGGCAGATCGAGATCGATGCACTGGGCGGAGCGCTGCTCCGAAGGGCGGCGAAGGCCGGCATCGAGGTGCCGGTTACAGAACGAATCGTCGAGGATTTGAAGAAGCGAACCAGTAGACCTGCGTAGCAGGGTTGGCTCGGCTTTGCCGAGCCATGACTCCGCGTGTTTTGCTTCCGCCGGACGTGGCCAGGCGAGGGGGGTTCCCCACAAGGGGGGCCTGCCCCCCTTGTGCCTTAGTAAGTTCGCTTGATTACGTCCCTCTCCATCTGGGCCACCGCCCTGCTCACCGGCTGGAACAGCGGATGCTTCGCCTGACGTAGCGCCCACTCGAGCTGGCGCAGCAGCGAGTAGAGGCTTTTCATCGCCTTGATCGCATCGCCGATGTCGACGTTGGTCGGGAGCGGGATCTGGTCCAGCGGCTCGGTGCTCGCCCACCTGTAGGCGAAGTCGATGAAGTCATGCGACGGCTGGCGAAGGTTCGGCTCGTCGAGGTCCTTCTCCATGTCGGCGAAGCGGAAATAGAGAGTTCGCACGAGCCGCGCGCACTGTGCGATGGCGTGCGTCGGATAGCGGCGCGGGCCATGCCGACCGGCGCCGCCTTCGTCGCGCCGCCGCGGTACGTTGCGGTCCTCGGCCGCGAGCATCACGAGCACCGCGCAAAGCTCTTCGGACGCCAGTCCCTCGAGCCATCCGGCCCACACCGCTTCGGCGACCAGGATCGTGTTCTCGCCGTACACGCGCGACGCGAAGAGGCCTTTGTCGGTGGGTTTGTCGTGGGCGAGGAAGCCGGTCTCGGTGAGGATCCGGCAAAGCCGGCGCAGCTTGCGCGCGTACTCGTCCATCTGACCACCGAGCTCGTGCTGGCCCTGATCGAGCTCTCGCTGCAGCGAGCGAATCTCGCCGTATCGCTGCAGGTACTCGCCGAACCGCGGCGAATGCACGACCTTGAGCTTGCGCTGGCGCTCGAGCAGGCCTTTGGCTTCGATCTCGAGCTTCTGCACGACCTTTTCCGCGCCGCCCATGGAGCGGACCTGCCCGCGCCCGCGGCGGCCATGACGCGCGTGCCTGGCCGCACCCGCTTCGCGGCGCAGGCGCTTGAGCTCGATGCGGATCGAACGCCTGCGCTCCTCGAGCTTGAAGTACTGGCCGACATCCTCGAGGGAGACTTCGGGGTCGTCCCACATCTGGCGGATGTCGCCAAGGCGCGCCCGGACGTTCACGAGGCGCTCCTGCGTCTGGTCCGCCGCGAGCCTCTTCTGGAACTGGCCGAACGACCGCTGCATGAGCGCTTCAGCCTCGGCCGGCGCGTACACGCGCAGCAGGTTGAGCGCCATGTTGTAGCTCGGCAGGAACTTCGACTCGACGACCAGGGTCGGGCCCATCGCGACCTCGTAGATGGTCCCTACCTCGACGTCCGACTCCTTGAGGATCACGCCGTGCCCTATCACGTCGATGCCGCGCCGGCCCGCGCGCCCCATCAACTGCGTCAGCTCGCCGGTCGTGAGGTTCGAGAAGTTGACTCCGTCGAACTTCGTGAACGAAGAGACCGCGACAGCTCGCGCGGGCATGTTGATGCCGAGCGACAGCGTCTCGGTCGCGAACACGACCTTGATGAGCCCGCGCTGGAAGAGCTGCTCGACCATCTCCTTGTGGTAAGGGAGCAATCCTGCGTGGTGCTCCGCGAGCCCTCGGCGCAGCAGGCGGGCGTCGACCATGCGCCGGAACAGAGCCTCCTCGTCGCGATCCGTGAGCGCCGCGAGGCGTTCGGCGGCAACTTGATCGATCGCCTCCTTCTCTTCGGCCGTGGTCAGGTCGAACTCGTGGTACGAGCACCGCTGCAGCGCCTCGCGGCAGCCGCGCCTCGAGAAGATGAAGTAGATCGCCGGAAGCATGTCGGCGCGCTTCAATTCGTCGATCACGTGCAACAGGTCGTTCGACGGCAGGTTGCGGTAGCGCCCGACGCGATACGAGGCCTCCTCTTCCTCGGCGGCTTTCGACCACGTGCGCTGGTCGACCCCGCCGTCCACCTTGAAGAGCGGCAGGAAGCGGTTGTGGATCGCGAGCCACATCTTCAGCTCGACTGGCCGCCTGTCGTGGAAGACGGTCTCCATTCCGCCGCGGTTCTCGGCCATCCACTCAGCGATCTCGCGGTAGTTGCCGATGGTGGCCGACAGTCCGACGAGCTTGATGCCCAGCGGAGCCTGGATGACGATCTCCTCCCACACCGAGCCGCGCGGGAAATCGTCGATGTAGTGGACCTCGTCCAGGACGACGTAGCGCACCGCATCGAGTCGCTTCAGGTCTTCGTAGATGAGGTTGCGCAGGATCTCGGTGGTCATCACGACCACCGGCGCCTCGTCGTTGATGGTGTTCTCGCCGGTGACCAGCCCGACAGTCGACTCGCCGTACTCGCGCACGAAGTCGTGGAACTTCTGGTTGCTCAGCGCCTTCAGCGGCGTGGTGTAGATGACCTTTTGGCCCTCGCGCAGCGCGCGGAAGATCGCGTACTCGGCCACGACCGTCTTGCCGCTCGACGTCGGCGCGCTGACCAGCACGCCGCCGCGTCCGCTGTCGAGCTTTTCGATCGCCTCGCGCTGAAACGGATCGAGCTTGAACGGCAGCGATGTCTCGAACTCGTCGACCAGGCTCTCCGTGGCTTTCAAAGGCGAACCAGCTCTGTGCTCACGTCGGTGATCTGCGCGCCGTCGGAGTGGCGCTCCACGAAAGAGAGAGCTCAGGCAAGCATCTCATCGGCGTGACGTGGGTCGCCGCTCACGCATGTAATCGCGAGCTCGGCGAGCTGCCAGCGCTCTTGCTCGCCGACCTCAGCCGCCGCGACGTGCAGCTCCTGGCGGACGCGACGCAGCAGTCCGCTGACAACCTGCCGCTTCGATTTCAGCGATCCGCTTTCGGGCAGGTGCAGCACGACGCGCATCACGCCGACGGTCATGGGCGCAGCCATCACTCAGTTAGATTAGGTCTCGTGGTGAGAACCCCCACGAACTCAGAGGCTTCGCCGTGAGTTCGCGGGGACCCCTAGGGACGGGGACTTCGGACCTCGCGGATCTCGGCCGCGAGATCGTCAAGGCTTCTTACCTCAAGGGAGAGTTCACCCTCCGCTCGGGCAAGAAGAGCGATCACTACTTCGACAAGTTCCTGTTCGAGACCGACCCCGCGCTGCTGCGCCGGCTAGGGAGGCATCTCGCCGAGCTGGTGCCCGCGGACACGCAGGTGCTCGCGGCGCCGGAGCTGGGCGCGGTGCTGCTCGGCGGGGCGGTCTCGATGCAGATGGGCCTGCCGCTCGTGCTCGTGCGCAAAGAGCCCAAGGAATACGGCACAGGGAAGCAGGTCGAGGGACGCTTTGAGGCCGGCCGGCGGGTCACGGTCATCGAGGACGTGGTCACGACCGGTGGCGATTCGCTTCGCACTGTCGAGGTCCTGCGCAACGCGCAGCTCGAGGTCATCCGCCTCGTCGTGGTCCTCGACCGTGGCGAGGGCGGCGCCGAAAACATCGGGCAGGCGGGCGTGCCGTACTCACCGCTCTTTCGCATCTCCGACCTGACGCTTGACTGAGCTCCTTTTTCGAGGAGCCACCGTCTACACGCCTGACGGCCCTGGCGAATTCGACGTCACAGTCAGCGACGGTGTGATCACGAGCGTTGGACCACGGGGATCGGGCCGCGGAAAGGCTGTCGACGTCTCAGGCAATTGGCTGCTGCCCGGCGGAATCGACGTGCACGTGCACAGCCGCGACCCGGGCTTCCCCGACAAGGAGGACTTCGGCACGCTGACAGCCGCGGCCGCAGCGGGCGGCGTGACGACTGTGGTCGACATGCCGAACACGGTTCCCGCGGTCGATTCGGCCGGCGCCCTGGAGTCGAAAGCCGCGCTGGCCCGCTCGCGATCGCGAGTCGATTTCGGGCTCTGGGCGCTCATCCGGTCTTCATCGACCGCCGAGCAGCTGGTCGAGCTTGCGTCCGCCGGCGCCGTCGGGTTCAAGGCGTACCTGGGCTATTCGTTCAGCGTGAGCCGCAAGCAGGTGCTGCACGCGCTCGGTGCCTCCGACCCGGACCTCGAGGCACCGCCGGATTACGGCACGCTCACACGACTCGCCCCGGCGATCGCGGAGCTCGGCCTGCCCCTGGTGATCCATGCCGAGGATCCCGGGATCCTGCACGCGTTCAGGCGGCCATTCGAGACGTACGAGGACGTGCTCGAGGCGCGTCCGGCCGAAGCGGAGTCGGTCGCGATCTCCGCCACCGCCTCGGTGGCCAGGCAGCACGACATTCATCTCCATATCGCGCACGTCTCGAGCGCGCTCGGGCTGCAAGCCGCGGAGGAGGCCATCGCGGCGGGGACGCGGCTCACGCTCGAGACGTGCCCGCAATACCTCTGGCGCACGGAAGCCGACTTCGCGCGACTCGGCACCGCGATGAAGATGAATCCGCCGGTCAGGAGGGCGAGCGACCAGCAGGCGCTCCGCGATGCGCTGAGACGCGAGGTGATCAGCGTGGTCGCCACCGACCACGCGCCGCACACGGATGACGAGAAGGCGCAGGACCTGGAGCACGCGCCGCCGGGCACGCCTGGCGTGCAGACGCTCTACCTCAGCTGCCTCGAGCTTGCGAGGCACATGGGCGACCCGTGGCTGGCGGCGAGGTGGGTCAGCGAGGGCCCCGCGGCTCTGGCTGGACTGAGCGAGAGCAAGGGACGCATCGCGCCGGGCTACGACGCGGACCTGGTGGTGGTCGACCCGACGCAGTCCACGACCTTCAGCCCGAAGGCGATGCGCTCGCGCCAGAAGCACGGCGCGCTACAGGGCCTGAAGGTCTCGTTTGCGATCACGTCCGTTTATCTGCGCGGGGTGCCCATCTACGCGAACGGCCGGCTGTCGACCAGGTCGACCGGGCGGATGGTCCGGCCGGCCGGAGTCCCTATCGCGTAGCTGCGCCGGCCCCGCGAAAGATGGGGTTCTGCGCCAGCTCTCGCTCGAGGCTCGTGGCCGGGCCGTGGCCCGGATAGAGCGCTGTCGAAAGCGGGAGCCGCAGCAAGCGCGTGCCGATGCTCATCATCTGGCGGCCGATGCCGCCGGCCAGGATCGTGTCGCCGACAAACGCGTGGTTCGCGATGACCAGGCAAACGCTGCCCGGCGTGTGGCCGGGCGTGTGGACGACCGACATCTTGAACTCGCCGAAATCGAGCTCGTCTTCGTCGATGAGGTAGCGGTCGGCCGAGCGCAGGAACTGCTTGGCGTCAGCCGAGTGGATGGCGGTCTCGCCACCCACGAGAGCCTTCAGGTCGTCCTTGCCGCCGACGTGGCCCGGGTGGCCGTGGGTGGCGACGATCCAGCGCACGGTCGTGCCGGCCAGCTGCTCGGCGATCTTCTCCGCCGGCGTGCCTGGATCGACGACCACGGCTTCCCTGGTCGTGGCGTCGGACACGATGTAGCAGTTGACGTCACGGTCCAGCTTGACCTTGACGATGCCGAGCTTTGCCACCAGGTCAATATGTACCGGAAATGCAGCAATGGGCGGTCATCGCGTTCGGTAGCGCGCTCCTGCTGCTGTGCCTGTTCTGGATCTATGGGTACCTGAGGCGCCGCTCGAAGAAGCGGTACTAGTCGCGCCCTTTGTATACAGCCGCGTGCCACTAGGCGCGAGATTTCACGCGTTTGTATACAAACGCGCGTAGTCCGGGGGGTTTAGCCTCCTGAGTCCCCCTGGACTTTGAGGCGCAGCGCGTCGAGCGAGTCGAACTTGTCCAGCGCCGGTTTCTGCCGCGGGCGGTCAGGGTACTTCGCGGTCTGGATCGCATCGATGAGCAGCTCGATCTCCTCAGCCGTGAGGCTCAGCGTGCGGTAGACGACCGGCTCCCTCTGCACATGGCGGTCGACCGAATCCTTGATCACGTCGTCGGTGTCGCTCACCACCTGCGGCCTGGTCGGACGGAAGAGGTCTTCGGAGCCGCCAAGTGATGCGCGCTTGAAGGTAGGCATCGTTATTTGTGATTCTCCATTACTCGAACCGCCAGCGCACGATATGTCCTCGCGCCGTCGGACTCGCGGGCGTACGTGAGGATTGATTGACCTGCCAGCGGCGTCTCGGCAAAGCGGATCGAGTCGGTGACGCCGAACTCGTAAACCTTGTCGCCGTACTTCTCGCGCACCGCCGCGAGCACCTCCTGCGCGTGGAGGGCGCGCGACTTATACAGCGTGGGCAGGATGCCGATGAGCTCCAGCCGCGGGTTCAGCCTTCGCTTGACGCGCTCCATCGTCACGAAGAGCTCCTGCATTCCTTTCAACGCAAGGAACTCGGCCTGCATCGGCACCAGCACCTCGTTGGCCGCCACCAGGGCATTGATGACGATGAGGTCCAGCGACGGAGGGCAGTCCATGATGATGAAGTCGTAGCGGCGCTGGACCGGCTCGAGCTTGTCGCGCAGGATGCTCTCGCGGCCGATCTCGTTGATCATCTGGTTCTCGGCACCGGCAAGCTCGATGTCGGCCGGGATGTAGTGGACGCCCATCTGGGGCGCCTCCTGGACGACGTCGGTGACGGTCGTGTCCGGCTCCAGAAGCAAGTGATAGATCGTTTTCTCCGGCTCGCCGGGCGGCTTCATGTAGAGGGTGAGGTGACCCTGCGCGTCGAGATCGATGAGCAGGACCCTCTGGCCGAGTTCCGCCAGAGCCGCGCCGAGATTGACGGCGGTGGTGGTCTTTCCGACCCCCCCTTTCTGCATCGCGACAGCGATCGTCCGGGCCAAGATCGATGCGAGTCTAACTGAAGCCGGCGATATCGACCATCAGGCTCACCCCCAGGACCCCATCTCTACAATGCACGCGGGTTGTTCATCGACATCGCCGTAGGCCTCCTGATCATCATCGCGTTGTTCCTCGGCTTCCAGCGAGGCGTGATCCAACCCCTGATGGCCGAGATCTTCTTTTTCGGCACCCTGCTGCTGGTATTCAGGTTCCACGACCAGTACACGACTCAGATGGAGAAGCTGGTCCACATCCCCGCCGTGTTCAGCGTGTTCGTCGCGCTGATCGCGGCAGTGATCCTGGGCGCGGTCGGGGGCGCGATCGGCGGAGCGTTCCACCGCATGGAATCGATCCGCGGCATCGACGGGCTGCTCGGGATCTTCGTCCACGGGGTCGTGATGCTGATCGTCATCTATCTCGGAATCTCGGCGCTGGTGACACTGGACAACGCATTCGTGCCGACGCTCAACAAAGCCACTCTCACGCTCGACCAGGTCAATCAGCTCGAGTCGCAGATCCTGTCCAACCCGATCACGTCGGCGCTCGTCTCCAAAGACGACCTCGCAGCCCTGAAGAAGGCCGCTCAATCCTCGAGCGGGGCGAGCATCCAGAGCATCAACGGAATCAAGCAGCTGAAGGAGATCTACACCGGTTTCCTCGAACCGCAGCTGCACACCTCCCGTTCGGTGCCGATCATCCTCAGCATCGGCCAGCACCTGCCCCTGATCGGGCACGTCGGACCGAAAGACCTGCACCCGGCTCCGTCTCCGAGCCCGACGCCATGTCCGACGCCGAGCCCGACCAAGGCCCCGAGCCCGTCCAGGACACCCTCGCCTAAGGCGAGTCCGAGCCCGACACCAAGCTGCGCGCCCAGACCCTCCCCGACCAAGTAAGTTAGGCAGCGATGCTTGACCTGGCGCTGACTCCTGACCAGAAGCAGCTCGTGGAGACGGTGCGCGACTTCTGCAGCCGCGAGTTCGCGCCGCGCATCGCGGCCGACGACCGCGCGGTCCGGCATGACCCCGAGATCTTCGCCAAGCTCGCGTCGATCGGCCTGCCGGGCGTCTGCTTCCCGCAGCGCTACGGCGGCCATGGCCTGGACTATCTGTCGCTGGGACTGGTCTGCGAGGAGCTCGAGTACGTCGACACCGTCTACCGCACGGTCCTCTCGGTGCACGTCGGCCTCGTGGGCTGCGGCATCTACACGTGGGGCACCGAGGAGCAGAAGCAGCGCTGGCTCGGACCTATGGCGCGCGGCGAGAAGCTCGCGTGTTTCGGGCTGACCGAGCCCAACGCCGGCTCAGACGTGGCTTCAATGCAGGCCACCGCCAAGCGCAACGGCGGCAGCTACCTGCTCAGCGGTCAGAAGGTCTGGGTGTCGGACGCCGACACCGCGGACTTCATGCTCATCTTTGCCAAGACCGATCCGAAGGCCGGCGCCCGCGGCGTGTCGGCGTTCATGGTCGATCGCGCAGCTTCGGGCAAGGCTTTGCGCACCGAGCCCATCGAGGGCCGCCTCGGCATCCACGCCGGCGACGTCGGTTCGATCTTCATGACCGACCTCGAGGTGGACGAGGCGGATCGCATCGGCGATGAGGGCGACGGCTTCAAGGTCGCGATGGGCTGCCTGGACAATGGGCGATACACCATCGGCGCCGGCGCCACAGGCACTGTTCGCGCGTGCCTCGATGCTTCAGTGAAGTACGCGCACGAGCGCAAGACGTTCGGCCAGGAGATAGGGCGCTACCAGCTCGTGCAGCAGATGATCGCGCGCATGGCGCGCGACTACGAGATCTGCAAGCTCCTGTATTTCAATGTCGCCTGGATGAAGAACAACGGATTGCGGCATACGCGTGAGGTCTCGATGTGCAAGCAGTACGCCGCCGACGCCGCGTTCAACGCCGCGAACGACGCGGTCGAGATCCACGGCGCGTATGGCTACTCTGCGGAATACCCGGTCGAGCGCTACCTGCGCACCTCCCGCGCGCCGATCATCTACGAGGGCACGCGTGAGGTGCACACGATCCTGCAGGCCGAGTACGCGCTCGGCTATCGCGAAGACCGTCCGATGAAGAAGTCGCTTCCGAAGTACGAACCTGATTAGTTAGTTGATAGACGTCACCGGGCTGAAGCCATGGGGAGGGCTCTCAGGCGCCCCGGAAGGTGCGCCGGTGACCCTGGCGGGGATCCCATACGACGGCTCGGCCGTGTACCGGAAGGGCGCCGCGCAGGCACCGCAGCGCATCCGAACGTTGTCGGCGGTCATGCCGCCTGTGACGGAGGAGGGCCACCTCCTGACCGGCCTCGGCGTCCATGACCTCGGCGACCTCACCGCGGGCTCGGATATCGAGACGGGCTGGACCCATGTGGCGGATCGCCTGGCCGAGGTGCCGGCGGATTCGGTGCTGACAGTGCTCGGCGGCGACCACTGCACTGCGATCGCGACGCTGGCCGCGCAGGTGCGGCGACATCCTGACGTGAGGATCCTGTGGGTCGACGCGCATCCCGACCTCTGCGACTTCTCGCGCGGCGGCAGGTGGACCTGCGGATGCGCCCTTCGACGCGCGCTCGAAGTGTCCGGCATCGCACCGGATCGCGTGGTCATCGTGGGTGGCCGCGACTACGACCCTGAGGAGCTCGACTTCATCCGCGACAACGGCATGACGCTGGTCGGGGCGCGCGAGCTGGCGATAAATCCTGAGGCTGCGCTGAAGCGCGTTCAGGAAAAGCTCGCGGGCAGCGAGGTGCACGTGTCGTTCGACATCGACTCGCTCGACCCGGCTTTTGCGCCGGCCACGGAGATCCCGTCCTCGGGCGGCCTCACGTCCAGGCAGGCGCTCGAGGTCCTGCACTCGGTCGCCGGCGTCGCGAAGCTGGTCGGACTCGACCTGGTCGAGCTGTCGCCTCCCTTCGACAACGGCAACATCAGCACGCTCGCCGCGCTGAAGGTGATCTTCGAGTTCTGGGGTCTCGCCTCGAAACGCTCAGCCCTTGAGGACGAGGGCCACGACGATGAGCCCGAGACCGCCGGCTAGGAGCAGACCCGAGCAGCCCGCCTGCACGACCGTATAGACGATCCCGCCGGTCGATCCGTAGGTGGTCGCGATCTCAGCCCGCCGCCCGCGCCGCCTGATCGCGGCGTATATGCCGCCGGCTCCCAGGATGCAGGCAAACAGCCCCATGCCGAGCCCGGCGGCCTGCTCACCTGACATCGATCCTGAGTATGGCCGCTAGGATTTGCGGTCGTGGCAAGAGTCCTGCTGCTGGGATCGACCGGGTTCTTCGGGCGTGCGGTCACGCACAAGATCCTCGACGCCGGCCACCAGCTCCGAGTGCTGGTGCGGGACCCGATGAAGGCGGCCGCCTACAAGGTTCGGGGCGCCCAGGTCATGACCGGCGACGCGCTCAACCCGGCGGCCGTGAACCAGGCGTGCCAGGGCGTCGAGCACGTGGTCAGCCTGGTCGCCGTGCGCCGCAACAAGCCACAGTCGATGTTCGAGGTGAACGCCGACGGTCCCCGCGTCCTGGGTCAGGTGGCCAAGGCTGCGGGCGCGAAGTCGGTCGTCCTCGTCAGCGCGATCGGCGCGCGTCTCGACCAGAAATACAAATACCTGACCTCGCGCTGGATGGGCGAGCAGGAGCTGGCGAAGAGCGGAATCCCAGGGACGGTCCTGCGCTTCTCGCTGGTGCTGGCCGAGGATGGCGGCATCCTCGACTTCTTCCAGCGAACCTCGGCGTTCGGGCCCTTCGTGATCATCCCCGGAGACGGCAAGACGCAGATGCAGCCGATCCTCCGCGAAGACGCGGCGCGCTGCGTCGTCGAGGCCATCGGCAAGGCCGACCTGCTGGGCAAGATCGTGGAGCTCGGCGGCCCTGAGGTCGTGACGTCAGAGACCATCTACGACTGGTTTCTCAAGGCCCGCGGCATCAAGAAGCCCAAGCTGCACGTGCCGGCGCAGCTGCTGACTCCCGGGGCCGCATTCATGGAGCTGGTCCAGGTCGACCCCATCGCGACGCCTGACGAGATCGCGAGCACGCAGCTGCCGAACATCGCCGACGGTCTCGACTCCGTGACTGCGCACTTTGGCTGGCGGCCGAGCGCTCCAAGCACGTGGGTGAGCGAGCACTGGAAGAAGCGGATCAAGTAACGATCCGGGCGTTCCTCGGAATCCCCGTGCCCGACCAGCAGCGCGAGCAACTCGGCCGCTTCCTCGCTCAGTGCGCGATCGCGGCCCCGGAGTTTCGGTGGTCGGTCACCGAGAACCTGCACCTCACGGTGCGCTTCGTAGGCACCGTCGATCGAGCAGTGGTGGAGGGAATCGCAGACCGCCTGGGCGGCGCCGCGGGTCCGGCGATTCAGCTGGCGCTTGGCGACGCCGGCACGTTCAAGCGGAGCCGGCTGGCGCGCGTGCTCTGGCTGGGCCTGAAGTCAGGCGCCGAAGACCTGGGCGCCCTGGCGGCCCGGGTGGAGGCTGAGTGCCGTGCCGCGGGCCTCCCGCCCGAAACGCGCGCATTCCAGCCGCACCTCACCCTGGCGCGAGCACGTTCGCGTGATGGCGCGCGCCAGCCAGACCTGCCCGCCATGCCGGCGCTTGCGCCCTGGCGCGCGGAGGAGCTGATCCTCTACTGGAGCCACCTGAAAAAGAATGGCGCGGTGCACGAGCCGATCAGGCGGATCGCGCTGGGCTAGAGCTAGCTGAACGCGGCGGCGCCGGCCTCCGCGCACTCGAGATCCTGTTCGGGCTTGGCGCCGCTGACCCCGATCGCACCCACGACCGCGCCGTCGTGCTCCAGGAGCACCGACCCCGGCCCGGGTACCAGCTTGGTGCGCGTCAGGCCGCTGACCGCGTTGAAGAACGCCGGCCGCTCGGTAGCGGTTTGCAGCAGCGACCCGCCATCACGCTGGAACATCGCGGCGCCCACTGCCTTGGCCTCCGCGATCTGGGGAGATACGGGATTCGCCCCGTCCATGCGACCGAGTGCGATGAGATGCGCGCCAGCATCGACGACCGCGACCGAGACGTGGATGTTCAGGTGCGCGGCCCTGACGTGCGCGGCCTCGATGATCGCCTGCGCCTGCTCGTGTTTCAACATTCGGACACCTCAGCGTAGCTCGGCCCCGGCTACTTGCAGTGGGTTGGCGGCGAACTGACTTTCGGACCTTGCGCCCCGATTCGGGGGGCCATACAGTTGGCGACGGCCCCGAGGGAAACGTTCGAGGGGACAGGGACAGGCCGCAAGGCCGGTGCCAGTCCGCGAGAGGCGATCCGTCGGGGTCATTTCTTTTCTGGCGGGAATCCGCCTTCCGGGCCGTTACTCTCACCGGAAATGAAGGTCGCCCGGCGGCATAACCAGCGCCAGGACGCCGGCACGCCCGCCGCCATCGAAGTCTCGATCGTGATGCCCTGCCTGAACGAGGCCGAGACCATCGCTCGCTGCATCCAGAAAGCGCAGCGCGCGGCCGAGAAGCTCGGGGTCTCGGCCGAGGTGATCGTCGCCGACAACGGCAGCACCGACGGCTCGGCGGTCATCGCCCGTGAGCTGGGCGCGCGCGTGGTCGAGGTGGCGCACAAGGGCTACGGCGCGGCGCTCATCGGCGGCATCGAGGCGGCCAGCGGCGGATTCGTGGTGATGGGCGACGCCGACGACAGCTACGACTTCGGCGAGATCGGGCCCTTCCTCGACCGCCTGCGGGCGGGTGACGACCTCGTGGTCGGCAATCGCTTCGCGGGAGGCATCGAGCCAGGCGCCATGCCATGGCTGCACCGCTGGCTGGGCAACCCGGTCCTGAGCAGGATCACGCGCACCTTCTTCCACGCGCGCGTCGGCGACACGCACTGCGGACTGCGCGCGTTTCGCAAGGAAGCCTTCGAGCGGATGAATCTCCGCGCGACAGGCATGGAGTTCGCCAGCGAGATGGTTATCAAGGCGTCGCTCAAGGGAATGCGCATCAGCGAGCTTCCTGTCGTGCTGCACCCCGACGGCCGGTCGCGCCCGCCGCACCTTCGCACGTGGCGCGACGGTTGGCGCCACTTGCGTTTCATGCTGCTGTTCAGCCCGCGCTGGTTGTTTCTCTATCCCGGCCTTGTGCTGCTAGTGGTCGGCGCTGTGCTGTCGGCCCTGCTTGTCGTCGGCCCGCTCCACGTGTTCGGCGTGCGGCTCGACATCCACACGCTGCTGGTTGCCGGATTTCTGTGCCTTCTCGGCTACCAGCTCGTGCTCTTCGCCGTCTTCACCAAGATCTTCGCCATCCGCGAGGGATTTCATCCGCCGCACCCGATGCTGCTGCGCCTCTTCGACTACATCACGCTGGAGGTCGGGCTCGGTGTGGGCGCGTTGATGGCGCTCGCCGGCGCGGTCGGCTTGATCGCCGCCGTAATCAGCTGGCAGGCGGTCGGGTTCGGCAACCTCGACCCGTCGCTCACGATGCGCGAGGTCATTCCCGCGGTGGTGCTGATGGCCCTCGGCACGCAGACCGTGTTCGCGAGCTTCTTCATCTCGATCCTCTCCATCGAGCGCTAGCTAGTAGACGGGCGACTCCAGGCTCACCGCTTCCAGCCACTTGCGCGCCGAGGTCAAGAAACGCGCGGCCTGCAGACCGTCGAGCACGCGATGGTCGAACGAGAAGCAGAGGTACATCATCGGCTTGATCCCGATCATGCCGTTGACCGCCACCGGCCGCTCGACGATCGCCTCCATCGTGAGGATCCCTGACTGACCCGGGTTGATCACCGAGTAGCTGAACAGCGTCCCGAACGTCCCCGAGTTGTTCACGGTGAACGTGCCACCGCTAAGGTCGTCGGCCTTCAGTTGCTTGTTGCGTGCGCGGCCGGCCAGGTCGTTGACCGCGCGCGCAAGGCCCGCGATGGAGAGGCTGTCGGCTTTGCGCACGACCGGCACCACCAGCGTGTCCTCGAGACCGACCGAGATACCGAGGTTGATGTCGCGGTGGACGATCAGCTCCGTCTCGTTGAAGGTCGCGTTGACTTGCGGGTGCTCGCGCAGCGCGCTGATCGCCGCAGCCATCACATATGGCAGGTAGGTGAGCGAGAAGCCCTCTTGCTTCTGGAAAGCCGCCTTGTTCGCGCTGCGGTTGGCGACCACGCCCGACATGTCGGCTTCCTGCGTCTGCCACGCGTGGGGGATCGTGGACTTGGAGCGGACCATGTTCTCCGCGATCAGCCTCCGGACACGTGTGAGCTGGATCACCTCGTCGCCCTCGGCGGGCGCTGGTTTCGACGCGGGCGTGGCAGGAGCGGCGGGGGCCTGCCTGGCCTTCGCAGCGAACTCCTGCACGTCCTTCTTGGTCACCCGCCCGCCCAGGCCCGAGCCGCGGATTCCGGACAGGTCGACCTTCAGCTCATCCGCGACCATCTGCACGGCGGGCGAATATCTGTGCTCGCCAGATTCGAAAACCTCTGGCGCGGCGGGCGCAGGAGGTGGCGCTGGTGCAGGTGGTGGCGCCGCGGCAGCGGCCGGCGCGGGCTTGTCCGCAGCCACCTTCGGGGCAGGCGCCGGAGCTTCGGGCGTGGCGGTCACCTTGCCGTCGCCGCCTAGTTCCACCACTGCGATCTCGGCCCCGGCCTGGACTGTTTGACCTTCCTTGGCCAGGATCTCCTTGAGGATTCCGGTCACGGGCGCCGGCACCTCGGCGCTCACCTTGTCGGTGTCGACCTCGAGCATCGGCTCGAACTCGACTACCTTGTCGCCAGGCTTCACCAGCCACTTGGAGATCGTGCCTTCGTGCACCGACTCTCCGAGCTGGGGCATCACGACGCGAGTGATCGCCATTAATCTGCCTTCAGGCACCCTCCCCACTGGTGGGGAGGGATCAGGGGAGGGGGCTGAATCATCAGAAAGCCGCCAGCCCCCGCAGGGCCTTGGTGATCTTGTCGGGGGTCGGCATGAAGGCCTCCTCCATGGCGGGCGCGTAAGGCATCGAGGGCACATCGAGCCCGCCGAGTCGCTTCACCGGCGCGTCGAGCCAGCGCCACGCCTCGTCGGCGATCAGCGCCACCACCTCTGACCCGATCGCCACGCTGAAGTTGTCCTCGTAAAGGACGAGGCACTTGCCAGTCTTTCGCGCCGAGGCGATGATCGCCTCCTTGTCCAGGGGGTAGACCGTGCGCAGATCGACGATCTCGACGCTGACGCCGCTCTCCTCGAGTGCCTTCGCCGCCTCCTGCGCGTACTGGACCATCAGGCCGTAGCAGAAGACGGAGATGTCAGAGCCCTCACGCGCGATGCGTGCCTTCTGCAGCGGGATCAGGTACTCGCCTACAGGCACCTTCTCCTTGAACATGCGGTAGAGCCGCTTGTGCTCGAAGAAGAGCACCGGGTCCGGGTCGCGGATGGCGGCCAGCAAGAGGCCCTTCGCCTCGTACGGGCCCGAGGGGATGACGATCTTCAACCCCGGCGTCGCGAATCGCGCCTCGATCGACTGCGAGTGGTAGAGCGCGCCGTGCGCATGACCTCCCATCGGAGCGCGCACGACCATCGGCACCGACCAGTCGCCGTCGGTTCGGTAGCGGTACTTCGCGGCCTCGTTGACGATCGAGTTGAACGCGTAGTGGGCGAAGTCTGTGAACTGCATCTCGGCCACCGGCCTTTTGCCGGCGACCGCAAGGCCCAGCGCCACACCGGCGATCGACGACTCCGCCAGCGGCGTGTCGATGACGCGGGCTTCGCCGAATTTCTTGTACAGACCGTCGGTGACGAGGAACACGCCGCCTTTCGCACCGACGTCCTCGCCGAGCACCATCACGCGCTCGTCGCGCTCCATCTCCTCGGTGAGGCAGGAGCGGAGGGCTGCGACCATGTTCATCTCTTCGACTTCAACGCCGGCCGCGGGTTCGATCGCCTTCGGCGCATCCACCCCGTAGACATTCGTGTACGCGCTCTCGGCCGGAGCGTCGGGCGACTCGATGCCTTCCTTGGTCGCCTTCGATACCTCGTCCTTGACGCGCTCCTCGTACTCGGCGACCTCTTTTGCGGTGAGGATGCCCTCGTCGAGAAGCCGCTTCTTGAACCGCTCGAGGCAGTCGTTCTGGGCGAGCTGGTCGATCTCCTCCTGCGACCGGTAGCGGCGCTGGTCGTCCTCGGATGAGTGCGCGCCGAGGCGGTCGACCACACACTCGATGAGGGTTGGCCCCTGGCCTGCCCGGGCGCGGGCGACCGCCTCTTTGGCGACGTGGTAGCACGTGACCGGGTCGCGACCGTCCACGGTCACGCCCGGAAAGCCGTAGCCGGCAGCCCGCTGGGCGACGTGCTCGATCGCGTACTCCTTGCGCATCGGGGTCGAGATCGCGAACCCGTTGTTCTCGCACACGAAGATCTCTGGCAGCTTGTAGATCGACGCGAAGTTGAATGCCTCGTGCGCGTCGCCCTCAGAGCCGGCGCCTTCGCCGTAGCAGGTCATCAGCACCTTGTCGGTGCCGTTCATCTTCAGCGCGTATGCGACGCCGGCCCCGCGCACCATCTGCGCCGCAACCGGCGATCCGCCCGAGGTGATGTTCAGGCGCGAGTCGGAGAAGTGGCCGGGAGTCTGCTTGCCTCCTGATGCAGGGTCGGCCGGCTTCGCCAGCACCGCAAGCATCAGGTCCAGGGGCGTCATGCCCATCCGCATGCAGAGCACGACGTCGCGGTAGTAAGGAGCGAGCCAGTCGTGCTTCGGCTTCAGCGGCCAGCTGACGCCGATCTGCGCCGCCTCGTGGCCGGCGCACGAGATGATGAAGGGCGCCCGTCCCTGGCGGTTCAGCACCTGGAACCGGTAGTCGATCTGCCTGCCCAGGAGCATGTAGTTGAACCACTGCTTGAGCGCCGCTTCGTCAATGTCGGTGTCGCGCCAGTCGACCGGCTGCTGGAAACGCCAGTCAGGCGCGAACGCTGAGCCTTTTGTCTTGACTGTCTGCGCCATCGCTGAGCTAGATGTGGATGGCGTGCCCGTCCACAGCGAGCGCCGCCTCCATCACCGCCTCACTCAGGGTTGGATGCGGATGAATGTTCCGTCCGAGCTCCCACGCGTCGCCCTGGAACAGCTGCGTGAGCGCGGGCTCGGCGATGAGCTCGGTGGCGCTCGGCCCGACGACGTGCGCGCCGATGAGTGACCCGCTCTTCGCGTCAGCGACCAACTTCACGAAGCCGGCTGTCTCGCCGTGGATGATCGCGCGGCCAAGTGCGGTGAAGGGAAACTTGCCGACCTTGACCTCGCGGCCCGCGTCGCGCGCCTGCTTCTCGGTGAGGCCTACCGACGCGATCTGCGGGTGCGAGTACGTGCAGCGTGTCACCAACGTCTGGTCCATCGGCGCCACGCGCTGACCCGCGATGTCCTCAGCCGCGGTCATGCCCTCATGCGACGCGGCGTGCGCAAGCAGGTAGCCGCCGATCACGTCGCCGATGGCATGGACGCCCTCGGCCGTCGTTCGCATCCACTCGTCCACCTTGATGAATCCGTTCGGATGCGTCGTGACTCCGACCTGCTCGAGCCCGATCTCCTTCGACCGCGGGGCGCGTCCGACCGCTACCAGCAGCTGCCGCGCCCAAACTTCGCCCTGCTCGGTGTCGACGCTGACGCCGTCGCGGGCTTTCTTGGCGCCTTTCACCTTCACGCCCACGCGGCAGTCGATGCCGGCCTTCTTGAAGGCGGTCAGCATCTCCTTCGACACGTCCTCGTCCTCGAGCGGCACGAGCCGGTCGAGCGCCTCGAGCAGCGTGACCTTGACGCCGAGCTGGTTGAACAGCGTCGCGAACTCAACGCCCACCGCTCCCGCTCCGATGATGCAGATCGACTCGGGGACCTTGTCCGAAAGGGTGAGGTGGTCGGACGAGACGATGTACTGGCCGTCGAACTCGATGCCCGGCAGCGACTTCACAGTGGAGCCCGTGGCGACTATCAGGTTCTTGGCCTTGATCTGCTGGGCGCCGACCTCGATGGTGCCGCGGTCGCGCACGCGGCCATTCCCAGCGATGACCTCGACCTTGTTCTTCTTCATCAGGTACTGCACGCCCTTGAACAGCTGGTTCACGACGGCGTCGCGTCGGGCCGCGATCCGGGGGTAGTCGAACGCGACGCTCTCCGCCGCGATGCCGAACTCCTGGCCGCGGACCGCCACGCGGTGGTACAGCTCCGACGACTCCAGCAGCGCCTTGGTCGGGATGCAACCGACGTGGAGGCAGGTGCCTCCGAGCTTGTCCGACTCGACCAGGGCCACCTTGAGGCCGAGCTGGGAGGCCCGGATCGCGGCGGGGTACCCGCCCATGCCCCCGCCGAGGATCGCGACGTCGAAGTCTGCAGCCATTCCTAATGAATGTTAGGAGTCGTCAACACGGCCTCGTCGGGATAGCGAGGTCACCGATCGTGGTATAGCCGTCGGCGGCCAGGTTTCTGAAATAGACGACGGGGGCCACGACGTCTCCCTTGGGCCGGCCGAAGAAGAGCCACCCGTCGTACGAGTGGCCTGGCGCGAACGCCAGGGGGAAGGGGGTCGAGCGGTTGAAGTCGGAGGTCGCCACGTGCACGGCGCCGTCGCGCAACTCGCCGGTCTGGGTCCACTCGACCGGCTCGGTCCCGGCGTTGTAGAAGCGCACCAGGACCAGGCGGTCGCCCGCGGCGTCCACGCCGCACGCCACCAGCGACACGTCGAGGTCCTGGAATGTCCCCGCCTGGCCGGACGACACCTGGCGGACGACAGCCGGGACGCCGGTGGCGGGGGGAGGCAGCGCCCCGCTGTAGACCGTGAGCGCGAGGCCGCCGAGCGAGAGCCCGGCGAACGTGCCGACAGTGCCCCAGCGCAGCCGGGGCGAGGGCAGCTCAACCCAGAGTCCCGCCGCGACCAGCGCCATCGTGGCCGCCAGGCCGGCATAGGCAAGGCGGCCGGGAGCGTTGAACGCCGCCAGGACCGGCGAGGTGACGCTTGCAAGGGCGGCGCCGGCTCCGGCCGCGGCGAGGATGCCCAGCACACGGAGCGACACCCCCCGCCGGTGGTGCCGCCAGGCGCGCCATAGACCGGCGACGGCCAACGCGCAGATGAAGGCGGCCACGATGGCCAGGGCCACCGCGCCAGGCATCGACAGAAATGGATCGCCGGTCCAGAAGGTGACGAAGGCGTGGAGGGTCGACACGCTCCAGAAGCCTGGATCGATGGTGCGCGGAGGGAACGCCGCCATGGCGAGCTGCTCGCGCGTGGTGATGAGCTCGCCGTAGATCGCGACGTTGGAAGCCAGCCAGGAGAGCACGCAGGCCGCAGCCACGGCGCCGGCGATGAGCAGCGGTCGCACGCCACCGTCGCGCCGCGTCTGCAGAAGCGCGATGCCCAGTGCCGGCGCGATCCCGACTGCCGACGTCTTGGTCAGCAGCGCGGCTCCGAACAACGCGCCGAGCAGCACGGCTCGACGCCATGACCACTTGCCGGTGACCGCGACCAGGATGCACAGCGCTCCGAGCACCGTGACCAGGACGTCGTTGGTGACGCTGCTCAGATTGAGTGCCACGCCGGGAAGCACGGCGGTAAGCGCTGCCGCCGCCCACGCCGCGCTCTGATGGCCCGGCCACAGCGCCAGCAGGATCATCATCGCCAGCGGCGCGAGCAACGCAGCAAGCAGCGCGTCGAAGATGCGGACCGCGTAAAGCGAGCCGAGCGCGCCGCCGATCGCGTGGCCGGCGAACCAGGCCGGTAGGGCGAGCGCGTAGTACAGCGGCGGCTGGAACGCCTCGTACGAGTACTGCCAGCCGTGACGGCGGATCCAGAGCACCTGCGCGTCTGGCGTGAGCCCCGAGGGCACCGGCTGCAAGCCGGGGTCGGGCTTGACGTACTCGTTGTCGACGACGAATCCGTACACGCCCGATCGCTGCATGATCTCGAGCGTCTCGGGCCGGATGGTGGTGCTCGCGTCACGCGGATAGACGCCCGCCGCGTACTGAGCGATGACATCGTAGTGAGCGGCCTCGTCGACTCGCGACCAGACAGGCTGCCCGATCGCAACGGCCAGCGCCGGCACCAACGCCATCGCGTAGGCGATGGCGAACTGCCTCCGTGTGATCAACGGCAGGAGGTGAACACCAGGCTCTGGCGCGCGCGGTCGTAGTCGGTGCGGTCTGTCACCGGTCCCTTCGGCGCCGGATCGCCGTATTTGTCGACCGCGCGGTAGTAGAGGGCCGGCGAATTAACCTGCGGCATCACGAGCGCGTCGGCGTAGCCGCTCGGTTTCAGGCACGGATCGCCGCGCAGGCTGTTCAGCGCCTGGAGGTCCGCGCCCTCCCGCTGCATCTGCACCGTCTTGGCCGTGCCGTACTCGAACAGCAGCGCCGCGCTGTTGAAGCACGCGAGAAAGACGCACGCAGCGAGCACGGGCCGCCAGGTTCCGCGCCACGGGAGCGCCGCGGCGGCGTCGGAAAGAAGCAGCAGCCAGAAGATGGCGCCCTCATACACGTACCGGCCCGATGCGGCCTGGTCGTAGCCGAACTGGCCACGCGTCAGCGCCGTCACTGCATACAGGCTCAGCATCGCAGTCGCGATCGCCAGCGCGAACGCGTCGGGCGTGCGCCGCCACCACCTCCATCCGACGGCCGCGAGGGCCGGCACCAGGGCGACCGCGCTCCACCAGCCGCCTTCGCCGATGAGCGCGGCCACAGCGGCGCCGAGTCCCCACAGCACATAGACCGGAGCGATGGTGAGGTTCAACACGGACGGCGGCGGGTTGGTCGGGGTGCCGGTCCTGCCGAGCGTGACGTACCAGATCGCCAACGCCACGGCGATGGGCGCGAGCCACAGCAGGTCGCGGCGGCGGTCCTTGCCGATTGCCATCTGCGCGGCCACCGCCACAGCGAAGAAAAGGCCGATTCCGGAGAAAAGAATCGAGGCGGTCGTGAGCACCACCACGGCCGCGATGCCGCGCTGTCCAGACATGCGTTGCAGGGCCAGCAGCGCGCCCAGCCCGCATGCGACGGAGCCGACGAAGGTCATCTG
>VBFW01000121.1 GCA_005880525.1 Chloroflexota bacterium
CGGCCCAAATCAGGCGCGGCTGCGGAGCGAATCCTCGCATCGGCTCTTACCGGGGCGGGACGACTCGGCTCGCGACTGCCTCAAGGACGCTGTCGGGCGTCTGCCCGGCGACCTCGGCCTCGGGCCGCAGCAGCAGCCTGTGCCGGAAGGCGGGCGCGAGCAGGCCCTTCACGTGGTCTGGCGTCACGAACTCCGAGCCGTCGAACGCAGCCTGGACGCGCGCGGCCAGCATCAGAAGAACCTCGGCACGCGTGCTCGCGCCCAGCGCGACCTCCGGCGCGTTCCGCGTGGCGATCGCGAGGTCGACGACGTACTTGCGAATCTTCTCGTCGAGCACGACGCCCGCCACGTGCTCGCGGCACCGCTCGACGTCGGCCGCGCCGAGCACCGGCTCGACGCCGGCCTTGACAGGGTCCTTCAGCTCGATGCCGGACTCCCAGCGCCGCAAGACCTCCATCTCGTCGCTGGGGCTGGGGTAATCGAGGCGGACCTTGAACAGGAAGCGATCCTGCTGAGCCTCGGGAAGCGGGTAAGTGCCCTCGTACTCGACAGGGTTCTGCGTCGCCAGCACGATAAAGGGCGCGGGCAGCGGGAGCTGCTGGCCCTCGAGCGTGACGCCTCGCTCCTCCATCGCCTCGAGCAGAGCGGACTGCACCTTGGCGGGAGCGCGGTTGATCTCGTCAGCGAGCAGCACGTTCGTGAAGATTGGCCCCTGCCGCAGCGCGAATGTACGCGAGGTCAGGTCGTAGACCGACGTCCCGAGGATGTCGGCCGGCATGAGGTCCGGCGTGAATTGGACCCGGCCGTAATCGAGCGCCAGCGACCGCGCGATGGCCTTGGCCAGCAGCGTCTTGCCGGTGCCGGGCACGCCCTCCAGGAGCACGTGGCCCTGCGCCACCAGCGCCACGGCGCACAGCCGGATCGCGTCCTCCTGGCCGACCACAGCCTTGGCCAGCTGCTCGCGGAATCGGGCATAGAAGTCGGTGGCTGTGCCGGCAGGTGCTGAGCTCATCCCTGTCATTGTCGCGGGCGCCGCCTCCCCTCTTCACTGACGGGGTACGCGATGCCGTGCAGGCGCTGCGCCGCCGCGAGCAGGTCCTTCTCGCTTTTCTCGGACCCGTAAAGCGCTCTTTCCGCGCTGTCGAGGTCGCTTGCGATGTCTGGTGCGCGCTGCCACAGCGACTGCCAGAATCGCTCCCGCGGCTCGACCGGCAACCCTGTCTGCATCGCCACGGCGCGTTCGCTGGCTCTTGCGAGGACGCCGAGCGTGACCGCGCGAGCGCCCGCCCTGCGCAGGAGCTCGCCGACGGCCACCGCCCACTCGGCGTCGAGACGTGACGCCTCCGCAGGCCTCGGAACCAGCGGTCCAAATCGGCGGCCGCGCAGGAGGAGGCCGAAGAAGATCGCCACGATCAGCCACAGGAGCGCGGCGCCCCACGGCGTCAGGATCCACGCGGCCGGCGTGATGTCGCTGGCGGTGAGCCCGTGGTGGTACTCGTCGAACACGACCGGAGCGCCGGCCGGCACAAGGCCCAGCAGGTCGGCCAGGAAGCGGCCGTTGTCGGCCTTCTCCAGGTACCCGTTGCAGAGCTCGAGAGGGTCGGCAAGCGCGATCACCAGGCCGCGTCCGAACCGCTACTCGTACGCGATGGGGAGTCCACCCGAGCGCAGGACCGCAACCTGGCGTGCGCCCAGACCAAACGGCAGCGCGAATGTGCCGCCGGCTACGGACCTCACGCCGTCGAGGAACGGCCCGTTCGCGTCGGCGCTGTCGCTCGGGACGGGCCGCGCAAAACGGTTCACGGTGAGGGCGGTGTCCAGCTCCGGGTCTCCCTGCTCGCTTGCGTACACGATCACTCCGCCGTCGTGCACCCAGCGGGCGGTGGCGTCTGCCTCCTCAGAGGTATAGGGGCTCGTCGGCGTGAAGACGAACAGCATCGTGTTCGCGTCGGATATCTCGAACGATCCCGTCACCTGGCGGGTCGGGTGGCCCATCGCCGACGCGTAAAGCATCACGGCGGAGGCGCCATTGGCCGCGTCGCTGTTCGTGCTGTGCTCCGGCGAGTCGGGCTTCTGCTGGCCGATGAGGATGGCGGCCAGGACCGCAAGGCCGATCACGCCTATAGCCATCCAACTGCGGATGTCGCCTCTCATGCGGCCTTCTCCACCAGCGGCATGCGGAACCGAGCGGCCACCACCGCGGCCTGCTCGTAGGTTTTGTCGTCGACGTCTCGACCGCCGTAGACGGCCGCTTCAAACGGACGCAGCAGGGGATTCAGCGACGCCGGGTCTGGCGCACGCCGGAAGATCTCGCGCACGGTGAGCGGGCTGCCCTCCCAGGTCCGCTCGCCGGCCAGGGTCGCGGCGACCGCCGCGCACAGGGCTCTGATCGCACCGACGCGGTCGCCGCTGGCAGACAGCCGGTCGGCCTGCGCGAAGTAGTCGGCCGGCGCCTGCGGGCCGGCCGGTTCCGACCCCGCAAACTCGCCGGCCAGGCGGCCGCGCGCGGACCTGAAGACGACGACCACGACCACCGACATCACCGCTAGCGCGATCGCGTAAACGACCCACGCCGGCACCACGCCGCCAGGGCCGATGCCGCCCGCCATCGCCTTCAGGAATTCGTTGATGCGGTCCTGGATCCACTGGCCGAGCCGATCCAGGAACGACGGCTGCTTGTGCAGGGCGTCGTAGCGCTGCATCGACATCACCTGCTGCAGGCGCGACTGCGCAAGCGCGGGGTCGGACGTTGTGGCTGGATTGTCAAGCGCGTTCAGCACGGCCCTGAGCCTGGAGGCGGCGTCTCTGAAGTCGGGCGGCGTCTCGCGCAGGTCCGACAGCACTTCCGGCTGCGTATTGCCGGTGCCGTCGATCAGCACCTGGGCCGCATGGCGCGCGGCTGCGACATCGCCGGGCTGGGTGTTCTCGACGATGGTGAGCGCGTCGGCGACGGCTTGCCTGTACAGCGTCGTGGTCGAGTCGGCGGCGACTGAGACCGGAAGCGACACCGCGATCGCCACGGCGAGCAGGACCCAGGTGAAGAGTCGCCGGGTCACGCGGGCGCCGGCGGCGAGACGGTGACCTGGTGGGCGAGCTGGAACAGGTCAAGGGCTTCCTTGCGAACGCGGAGGTCGAAGTAGATCAGGACGATGGCGATGAGAAGTACAGGGTTGACCAGCGCGCTCACGAGGACCACCGCGCCTTCATAGAGCGCAAGAGCGAGGTATGGCGACACCAGGATCGTCAGTAGAACCTGGCCGAGGTAAAGGAACGCGCCAAGCGCCAGCGACACTACGTAGTTGAGTACGAGGACGAGCAGGAGGATGAAGAAGGTCCTCCACCACTTGCCTTCGACCAGCCGCCAGCTCCGGCCCATGGCCGTGAACAGCCCGGTGTTCTCGACGAACATCGCAGGCAGCACGGCGATCCAGTTGACCGAGATCCAGATCCACAAGGGAAAAAGGCAGAACAGTACCGCCATAAGCACGAACAGCAGGTAGTAGCCGAGCACCTGGAAGTAGCGCCGGAAGGCGCCGCGCAGCGCGCCCCACAGCGTCACCGGATTGCCCATCGCCGACTGGCACACGGCGTAGGTGACGCCCCCGTAGAGGAGGGGAAGGACGGCGAGGTTGACGAGCACGCCCGCCGCGAGCGGGGCCATCGCCGTCACGAAGGTGCTGAAGTCGCCGGGATTGCTGCTCGTCGCCTGCGTGGAGATGTAGTCGAAGAGCGCGAAGTACCCGTATCCCGAGAGGGCCGCCAGCGGGATGGAGAAGATGACCGAGATGCCTGCCAGCAGCAGGAAGTGCCGCCGGTACATGCGGAACGTCTCGTCAAGGACGTCTCCGATCTCGAGGGGACGCAGCCGCAGCGGGACGGGCGCGCTCACCGCACCAATTGTCGGCTAGTAAACCCTCACCCTGACCCTCTCCCGCTGTGCGGGAGAGGGAGCTACGGCTTGGCTGGGGCATCAGCCCCAAGTCCCTCCCCACTGTGTGGGGAGGCTAGGTGGGGGCGCTGTAATCGCCTTAACACCCTGACTTCTCCTGGGGCAGCTTCGGGTCGGAAGCTTGTGCGGTTATGGAAAATCCCGTGATCCAACGCGCCCAGCACCTGCGCGCGAACATGACAGGCGTCGAAACCCGTATGTGGTGGCGGTTGCGCGCGCGCTAGCTCGGTGTCAAATTCCGGAGACAGCACCCTATCGGCCCTTACATCGTGGACTTCGCATGTTGTCGAGCGAAGCTGGTCGTTGAGATCGACGGTGAAATGCACGAAAAGGCGTTGACATTCGCCGCGACCGATGGCTCGAGTCTCTCGGCTGGCGAGTGATGCGCCTCGTATTGCAGGAAATCGACGAGGGCCTAGACGCGGCGGTTGACGCGATTGCCTTCGAGCTGGAGCATCCAGGGTCCCTGTTGAGGTACGAACAGCGTTCTGGCGATTTGTTGGAGCCGTCTGACGCCCCCACCTAGCCTCCCCACACGGTGGGGAGGGACGTGTTGGAGCCATCTGACGCCCCCACCTAGCCTCCCCACACGGTGGGGAGGGACGTGTTGGAGCCATCTGACGCCCCCACCTAGCCTCCCCACACGGTGGGGAGGGACTGCCTCTAAGGCTTGGCTGGGGCCGCCGCCGCAGGCTCTTTCTGCTTGTGCTTGGTCGGCGTGAACTTCAGACCGTCCTCGCCTTCCACGTCGATCAGCACGGTGTCACCGCGCGCGATCTTGCCGCGGAGCAGGTGCTCGGACAGCTGGTCCTCGATCCGGCTGGTGATCACGCGTCGCAGCGGACGCGCGCCATAGATCCGGTCGTAGCCTTCCTTCGCGAGCAGGTCCTTCGCCGCGTCGGTCACCTCGATCGTGATCTGCTGCTCGGCAAGGTGCTTGCCCAGCCGCACCATCTGCAGGTCGACGATCTGGCGGATCTGCTCCGTCGTCAGGCTCTTGAACACGACGACGGCATCGACGCGGTTCAGGAACTCCGGCCTGAACATGCGCTTCAGCTCTTCGTCGATCTTCTCTTTGGTGTTCTTGTGCCGGCGCTCGACCTCCTCGGCTTCGTCCACGACAGCGGGCTGGAAGCCCAGCGATGTGGCGGCCTGGTTGACGTCGCGGATGCCGAGGTTCGAGGTCATGATGATCACGGTGTTGGCGAAGTTGACGATCTTGCCCTTGGCGTCGCTGAGCCTGCCGTCCTCGAGGATCTGCAGGAGCATGTTGAAGACCTCGGGGTGCGCCTTCTCGATCTCGTCGAAGAGGATCACCGAGTAAGGCCGGCGCCGCACCGCTTCGGTGAGCTGTCCGCCCTCGTCGTAGCCGACGTAGCCCGGAGGCGACCCGACGAGCCTCGCGGTCGTGTGGCGCTCCATGAACTCCGACATGTCGAGCTTGATGAGCGCGTCCTCGGAGTCGAACAGGTACTCGGCCAGCGCGCGCGCAAGCTCGGTCTTCCCGATGCCCGTGGGGCCCAGGAAGATGAACGAGCCGATGGGCCGGCGCGGGTTCTTGAGGCCGGCGCGCGCGCGCCGCACCGCCTGCGACACGGTGACGATCGCCTCGTCCTGTCCGACCATGCGCTTGTGGATCTCCTCCTCCATGCGCAGCAGCCGCGACGTCTCCTCCTCCACCAGTCGCGAGACGGGGACGCCGGTCCACGCGGCGACGATCTGCGCGATATCCTCCTCGCCCACCTCGGGCACGGTCTCGCCCAGCTTGTCGCGCCACGCGGCTTCCTTGGTCGCGAGCTTGTCCTGCAGCTTCTTCACGCGGTCGCGCACGGCGGCCGCGGCCTCGAAGTCCTGCTTGTTCACCGACTCGTCCTGGTCGAGCCGGTACTTCTTTATCTCTTTCTGCAGCTCCTTCAGATCGTCGGGAGTCGTGGTGAGCTTCATGCGCACGCGCGCCGATGCCTCGTCGATGAGGTCGATCGCCTTGTCGGGCAGAGCGCGGTCGCTCACGTAGCGGTCGCTCAGGGTCACTGCTGAATGCACCGCGGAGTCCGTGATGATCACGCGGTGGTGCTTCTCGTACAGGGACTTCACGCCGTTGAGGATCTCGATGGTCTCGG
>VBFW01000380.1 GCA_005880525.1 Chloroflexota bacterium
GACGCGCGCCGGTGGCCGCCGGATCCGAAACGCTGGTTGGCGCCTCCGGCGAGGCCAGGCAGGACATTGCGCCGGAGGGCCTCGTGTTCGTGGGCGGCGCGCTGTGGACGGCCACGACCTCGGGAGAGCCGATCAAGGCGGGAACGCAGGTCAAGGTCGTCGGCCGCACCGGGCTGCGACTCGAGGTCGTGCCTCGCGAAACCGCTACCGTGGAGCCGAACGGCAAAGCGCAGAAGGAGAAATAAAGTGGACACCGGCCCCCTCCTCGTCTTCGGCGTCATCGTGCTGCTGGCCCTGGTCGTCGTCTTTTCCAGCCTTCGCATCGCGAACGAATACGACCGCGGAGTGGTTTTCCGTCTCGGTCGCCTCATCGGGCTGAAGGGGCCCGGCCTGTATTTCATCATCCCGTTCGGCGTCGACAGGGTCGTCAGGATCGACCTGCGCGTGATCACCCTCGAGGTGCCGCCGCAAGAGATCATCACCAAGGACAACGTGACCACCAAGGTCAACGCGGTCCTGTACTTCCAGGTCATCGACGCCCGGCGAGCCGTGGTCCAGGTGCTTAACTACATCAACGCCACGTCACAGATCTCGCAGACCACGCTTCGAGCGGTGCTGGGCCAGTCCACGCTCGACGAGCTGCTGGCGGAGCGGGACGTGATCAACCAGAAGCTGCAGAAGATCATCGACGACGAGACGGAGCCGTGGGGCATCAAGGTCACCCGCGTCGAGATCAAGGATGTGGAGCTGCCCTCCACGATGCAGCGCGCCATGGCCAAGCAGGCCGAGGCCGAGCGCGAGAAGCGGGCCAAGATCATCAACGCCGACGGCGAGTTCCAGGCCTCCCAGACCCTGGCCAACGCGGCCCAGGTGATCTCGGCGAATCGCTGACGGCGGGGACTCCGGCCTGACCCACAACCCGTTCCTCGACGCCGCCGAACAGGCGGTCACGCTGCTCACGCCGCTGCCGCTGGTGATCACAGCCAACGCCGTGATCGGCAGGCGATGGGCTCCCCACGTGACCGCCCTCCTGGCCGGGTTCACGGCCGGAGCCACCTTCCTGCTGGGCGCGTTCGAGCTGACCGGGCCGGCGGGCGGCCCGCGCAATCCGACAGCCGTCGACATCGGGTACATGGTCACGGGCCTCGTCGCGGCGACTCTCGTGTCGAAGCCGGTCCGGGAGTGGCTGTCGCGCTACATCCCGATCGACCCCGACAATCCCGTGCACTCGCTAGCGCTCGTGCTGGCGGTCATCCTCCTGGGGACGCAGGTTTCTGCGATCGCCTTCACCGATGTGCTCGCGGCCGACCTCAAGATCCCTCCGCTCAACATCGGCGATCTCCTCGCCCAGGAGGCCCCGTTCGCGGTCATGGCATTCGCCGGGGTCGGGCTTTACATCCGGCGCTCGTTCGCGGCGTCCTCCGACCGGCTCGGGCTGGTGGCCCCGGCGTGGTGGCACATCACCCTCGCCTTGGGGGCTGCCGGCGCGTTCTGGATCCTCGGCGAGGTATCGCTGTGGCTCAGTCAGATCTACACGCCGGATCTAACGGCCAAAGTTCAAACC
Organism: Chloroflexota bacterium; assembly: GCA_005880525.1. Classification (GTDB taxonomy): domain Bacteria; phylum Chloroflexota; class Dormibacteria; order Dormibacterales; family Dormibacteraceae; genus CF-118. The sequence goes on from VBFW01000380.1 coordinate 1,565, forward strand.
ACGTCGGACCACCTGTTTGGCGGCCTTGGCGGGGCAGCGGGCATTGCCGCCATCGCGCTCCTCCCCGGATTCTGCGAAGAGCTCCTCTTCCGCGGCGCCCTGCAGCCGCGCCTCGGCCTGCTGGCCACCTCCCTCCTCTTCGCGGCGATCCACACCGAGTACGGCCTGTCGTTCGACGTGGCCACGATCTTCCTGATCGCGATCGGGCTCGGGCTCATCCGCCGCTACGCGAACACGACGGCCACCATCACGTGCCACGTGGCCTACAACCTGCTCGCGAGCTTCACCATCGCCGGCCCGTTCCAGATAGGTGGATACGTGGTGACTGCCGCACTGCTCGGGGTCTCCGCGTACGCGATGTGGCAGCGCCGCCGGCTACAGCCCGCGCCTGGGTCGGACGAAGAAACCGCCGCAGAGGAGGCGGTGCGTTAGAATCTAACCACCGGTTACACCACGCGTCTCTGCAATGGCCCAAGATATAGCTACTTCCACCACTCCGCTGCCCAACATCTTGGGCTCATCGCCTCTTCCCATCCTGGCTGTCGTCAACCAGAAGGGCGGCGTCGGCAAGACCACCACCGCCATCAACCTCAGCGCCGCAGTGGCCGAGCTCGGTCATCCGGTGCTGCTGATCGATCTCGATCCTCAGGCGAACTCAACCTCGGGCCTGGGCCTGAATCCGGCGCGTGCGCGCCTGACCATCTACCACGTGCTCGCGGGCGAGTGCACGCTCAGCGAGGCCGCGGTGCCGTCAGGCGCGCCCGGCCTGCAGCTCGTCCCCTCGCATGTCGACCTGGCCGGCGCCGAGGTCGAGCTGGC
>VBFW01000379.1 GCA_005880525.1 Chloroflexota bacterium
CCCCAGTTCGCGTGGGGGCTGCTGTTCGGGTTCCTGACCGCCTACGCGACCGACCTGTTCCTGACCGCCGTTAGCTTCTAGTCGGGGAACTCCAGCTCGTCAGGCTCGGTATCGTCCCAGTCGGGGTAGCGCCACCTGAAAAGCCGCTCCTGGATCTCGAACAGGCTGTCCAGCGTGTCCTGCACAGGGCCGTCCACCCGCAGCGGCTCGCGGACGTGGCCGGGCATCAGCTCGACCACCTCTTTCAGCTCGGCCCGGAGCACCTGCGGCACGTTCTTGACGCCGTCGCGGTTCATCTCCTCCAGCTGCCAGAGGACGCGGTCCGTGGCCTCCAGCATGCGCTGGAAGGCGTACCGGCGCCGGTTCTGGCGGCGGAGGGCCGTCTCCTGCTGCTCGATTCGGGTGCTTGTGTGATCAATCATGTGCGAGTTTCTCCAGCTACGTTTCCTAGCTTACCGGCTCCCGAGCCCCATCAATGACTGACTTTCTGGCCAATATCGAACGCCTGTTCACCCCGATCGACGCCTGGGGCGAGTTCAGGCGAGGCGCCCGGCCGGCCGCCGTGGCCTTCGTCCTGTTCGAACGGGACGGCGCCTGGAAGGTTCCTTTCGTCCGCCGCCGGGCCGACCTGCCCGATCACCCTGGCCAGGTCGCGCTGCCCGGTGGAGGGGTGCGGGCGGGCGAAACTGCCTGGGACGCCGCCGAGCGAGAGGTCGCGGAGGAGATCGGGGTGCCTGCCGGCCGACTGGCACCCCTCGGCGCCGGCGAGCCGATCTACGCCTCGGTCACCAACTTCTCAGTGGTGCCGTTCCTGGCCCACCTCCCCGACCCGGTCCCGGCCTTCGTCCACGACCAGCGCGAGCTCGAGGGCGTCATCGAGATCGCTCTCGACAGGCTGCTCGACGACAGCGCCTGGCTCGTCTCAGACGCGCCGTGGCGCTTCCGCTACCTCGCGCACGAAGAGAGCGTCGTGTGGGGCCTGACCGAGCGGATCTTCTACGGCCTGGCGCCGCGCCTTCGCGAGGCGCTCAGCGGCTCAGGTCACGCAGCCGGATGAGCGACCAGGCGAGGTAGCCGCCCAGCACCACCGTCGCGAACGCGTAAGCGACGACCAGGTAGCTCATGAGGTCGAGCGGCGTGCGGCCTGGAGCACGAACTGCGCCTCGGGCAGCGCGTCGGTCAGGGCCTCGATGCGGTAGCGAATGGCGATCATCACCGCGGCCAGCACCAACGTGCAGGCCATCGTGAACAGGAACGTGAACAGCATCTCCGGCGGCAAGGCGTCGGTGGAGATCACCGGCCCCGGATGCACGGTGCGCCACCACGTCGCGTCCCACGTCCAGAACGTGCCCCAGATGGGCTTGGCCCACATCATGCCCATCACCAGCGTCACTGTCGTGAACACGACTCCGACCAGCGCCGCGGAACGCGCCACGCGATCGCCGACGATGCTCTCGCGCCACAGGTACGCGACGCTGCCGACGACCACGACCGCGAAGCTCACGAACGCGGCGATGGCGGAGCTGACGTGAAGGTAGAAGATCCGCTGCACCGGGCCCTGCAGCGCGTCGGTCGGCGCGAACATGAAGATGAACGCCGCCGCCACGAGCATCAGCGCGAGGGCCGCCGCCGCCGCCGCCACGTACCGATTCATTCGTCCAGCACGAAACGAGCGGCGAGGGAGGTGAGCACCAGGAACAGTATGTCGAAGTCGATCAGCAGCCAGAGCGCCTGCCCGTACGAGTTGCCGCCGCCCATCATCACCTGCACCGCCTGGCCGCCGGCGACGATGAACGGGATCCACAACGGCAGCGTCAGCAGCGGCAGCATCACCTCGCGCGCGCGCAGCTGCGCGACCATGGCCGCGAACATGCAGCCGAGCGCAGCCATGCCGATCGTGGCGAGAAGGACAGCGGCCGCGAGCGGAATCGAGAGCGGGGTGCCGAAAAACAACGCCAGCGCGGGCAGCAGCACTGCCTCGCACACCACCAGCAGCGCCGCCGCCGCCAGCGCCTTGCCGGCGAAGATGGCCGCGGGTGGCGCCGACGTCAGGATCACCTGCTCGAGGCTCGACTGCTCCTTCTCCGCGGCGAACGCACGCCCGAACGCGACCAGCCCCGCGAACACGAGCGCGAGCCACAGCACGCCTGGCGCGATCGCCGGCGCGGTGCGGCTGTCGACCTGGAAGCCGAAGTTCGCGATCACGAGGGCCAGCACCACGAACTGAGCGAGCGCTGGCACGAGCTCGCGGCTGCGCCACTCCGAAAGCAGGTCCTTGCGCGCCACGGCCAGCGCGACCGCGATGGATCTCATGTCAGTGCACCACGCGCAGGCGCGAGCCGGCGCCCATCACGTGTCCCTTGCGCAGCTGCACGGTGCGATGGCCGAGTCGCGTCGCCAGCGCCTGGTCGTGCGTCGCGAAGACGACAGTGCGCGCGCGACCTGCGTGAGTCCCATGAGCTCCAGCGCCTCCGGGACGCGCGCTCGGTCGACGCCACGCAGGTCGCAGAAGAACGCGAGGTTCTCGGCAGCGGTCAGCGCGGGATACAGGCCTGGCGCGTGCGACAGGTAGCCGATGCGCGCGCGCAGGCGGCGCCTCTCGCGCCGCGCGTTGAGGCCCATGATCTCGAGCCCGCCTGCGCTGGGCTGCATCGCCGTCGCGAGGATGCGCAGCAGGGTGGTCTTGCCCGCGCCGTTGTCGCCCAGCACCGCGACGTGGTCGCCGCGCTCCACCACCAGGTCCACGCCTTCGAGCGCAGGCTCGGAGCCGAACCAGTGAGTGATGCCGGCCGCGAGGATGGCGGTCATCGGTCTTGCTCTGGCGTGCGTATCAGCGGCCAAAGGACGAACGGTCCCGCGATGAACAGCAGTAGCGTCGCGACGATCAGCGCCATGACGGCACCACCGCTGGGCGAGTCACCGCCGTCACCGTCTCCGCCCGCCGCGCCCCAAGGTTGCCGAACGCCACGCCAAGGAGCAGGAGCCCGCCGCCGGCCCAGATCCAGCTGACGAGCGGATTGATCAGGATCCTGAATGACGCGGAGCCGTCAGGGTTGGAGCCGACCAGGATCACGTAGACGTCGGCCAGCGGCGTGGTCGTGATCGCCACGTGGGTCAGCGACTGCCCGCCCAGCCCGGCGTAGGTCGCGCGCGACGGTTCGAGCGTCGTGTCCCCGAACCGGATCACCGCCACCAGCTCGCTGTGATCGCCCAGCTGCCGCTGCTCGGCGTCCGTGTAGGTCAGCGAAGAGCCGAACACCGACACCTGCTGGCCCGGCTGCAGGGTCACGTCAGCCTCCTGCTGCCAGAAATGCGAGGCGGCGACGCCTACAGCCACCACCACCAGGCCGATGTGCGCCAGGTACGCCCCGTACCTGCGGCGCCGCTTCACGAACAGGCTGATGCGCCACTTGCGGATCGCCCGGCCGTACTCGACCAGGCACGTCACTGCCGCGGCGACGGTTAGCGGGAGGGCGAGGAGCGCGGGAATCGATCTGACGCCAAACACGAGCAAGCCCAGCAGCGTCGCGACGGCGGCGCCGGCGGGCCACGCCAGCGCGCGCAGCCACGGAGCGCCTGCCCGGCGCCACGGCAGCAGCGGCCCCGCGGCCATCAACGCAAGGAGCGCGGCCAGCAGTGGTCCCGCGGCGCGCTCGTAGTAGTTCGCGTCGACGACACGCTCCTGACCGAGCATTCCTGACACCAGCGGCAGGATGGTGCCCCAGAAAACGACGGCCACCACGCCGA
>VBFW01000122.1 GCA_005880525.1 Chloroflexota bacterium
TTCCAGCCCGCCTTCTTCAGCGCGCCCAGCGCCGCGCCCACGTCTCCGAATGGCGGCCAGTAAGGAATCGTCGAGACCAGCGCGGTCGCGTCGTCAGGCTTCAGGTCGAGACCGAGCTGTGTCGCAACGCGCCTGGTGGTCTCCGAGAGGATCGCGCGGTACCGCCGAAACGGCCCGTCGGACTCGACCTCGGCCTCGAGGTCGATGTAGGCGGCGAGAAAGTCGTTGCCGCGCCCCGGAAACAGCAGCTCACCCGTAGTCCGGATGCCGTGGCGCCAGTCGATCAGGGTGCCGAAGCAGTCGAACGTCAGCCAGCGGTCAGAGCTCACCCGGCGGTAGGGAGGTACTCCTGAATCGCGTGCGCGAGGTGCTGCATGGTCATCGACTGCAGCCACACGCGGCCGGGCCCGGTCAGCGCGGCCAGGAAGATGCCGTCGCCGCCGAAGAACGCGTTCTTGATGCCCGGGATCGTGGTGATGTTGAACTGCACCGACTCCTGGTACATACCGACGTGTCCTGGATGCACGCGCAGCGTGTTGCCGGGCTGCAGGTCGTACATCACGACCTCGCCATGCAGCTCCACCCACGCGTGGCCCTGGCCGACGAGCCTCTGCATCCGGAACCCGGTGCCGCCGAAGATGCCGGCGCCGAGGCGCTGCTGAAAGCCGATGGAGAACTGGATACCGGGTGTGCCGCACATGAAGCCGTGGCGGTGGACCATGTAGCCGTACCCAGGCGCGATCTCCAGCGGGAGGATCTGCCCTGGCAGCTTCGCCGCGAACGCGAGCAGGCCCTGCCCGCCGACAGACGTGTACTCCGTCATGAAGAGAGTTCCGCCCGCGACCGCCCTGCCGAGCGCGCCGAGAAAGCCGCCCTGCTGGCCGCCGGCCGTGGTCGACGTCTGCATCTGAATCGCCGCCGACATCCACGACAGCTGGCCGGACTCCGCGAACACCTTCTCATTCGGCTGCATGTTCAGCTCGAGGACTGGCATCACCGTGCCGACGATCTTTGGTTCCATCGACCTAACCTCCCGAAAGCAGTGAGCCGACCAGCGAGCTGCTTCCCGACTCGCGGTGAGGCAGGTACTCGGCGATCGCATGAGCGAGATGCGGCATCGACATCGACTGGAGCCACACGCGTCCGGGGCCGGTGAGCGTCGCGAGAAAGATGCCGTCGCCGCCGAACAACGCGTTCTTGATGCCGGGGACGGTGGTGATGTTGAACTGCACGCTCTCCTGGTACATGCCGACGTGCCCGGGGTGGACCCGGAGCGTGTTGCCCGGCTGCAGGTCGTAGGTGACGACCTCGCCGTTGAGCTCCACCCAGGCGCTGCCCTGGCCTTGCAGGCGCTGCATGCGAAAGCCGGTGCCGCCGAAGACGCCGGCGCCCAGCTTCTGCTGGAAACCGATCGAGAACTGCACGCCCGGAGTCCCGCACATGAAGCCGTGGCGGTGCACCATGTAGCCGGACGACGGCGTGACCTCCATCGGCAGGATCTGGCCAGGCAGCTTGGCGGAGAAGGTGAGCAGCCCGGGGCCGCCGGCCGCCGTGTACTCGGTCATGAAGAGCGTTCCGCCGGCGACCGCGCGGCCCAGCGCGCCGAGGAATCCGCCCTGCTGCCCGCCGGCCGTCGTCGACGTCTGCATCTGGATCGCCATCGACATCCACGAGAGCTGACCCGACTCCGCAAAGACCTTTTCGCCCGGCTGCATGTTCAGCTCCAGCACTGGCAGCACGGTGCCGATGATCTTTGGATCCATCGCTCCGCGAAACTTTAATGCAACCGGCTGGAGGTCCGGTCCTGGCTAAGCCACTCCGCAAACAGCGTGCTCTTTGGCATGCAGGCTGGTCATCAAGGTGACCACGGCGCTAACCGCGTCGTATGTCGGAGAACTCTGGGTGGACACTGCGAGGAGGTAAGGCCCAACCCTCGACTCGATGTCTGTGAACACGCCCTCGGACGTGCCAGGGAGCTGGTACGCGAAGGTGTCGTCACCGATCGTCACGGTCGCGGGAATCGTCTCCACGCCGTTGCGTTCGTTCGGCTTGTCGTTGGGAATGTTCATCACCCTCTGGTTCGCCAACCATTTCTGCGCCATCTGCACGCTCCCGAAGTCAGAGCTCGCCACGGCGACGTGAAGGAGCTGCGCGGCACCTGCGCGGCCCTGCTCGCTGTGCTGGAAATCCCGTTGTGCGCGTCCAACGAAGCCCGGATAAAAGGCGTCGCCATTGCCCCAGAGACCAAGAACCGGAGAGCTCCCGTCGTTAGCCGCAAGCCATCCGGTCGCGCTGGACCCCAAGGCTGACTCCACCTCCGGCAGCGTCAGCAGACCCGTCGTCTGCGCCACGCAATGGACGGCAGCGAGGACTCTCGGCGTCGCCGCCGCGCCGCAGGCGGTGAGCAGAAGAACCCCGGCGAAAAGCGAGATGACTCTCATCTTCTCTTTAGTGGTGGACGTGCTCCAGAGTCGCGCGACGACCTGACCTGCGTCCGGGCGCTCGCGAGCAGCTCTCGCAGATCCCCACCACCAGCACCTCCGTGCGCACTGGCTTGAACCGGTGCTGCTCCTCGAGGTGACCTTCGATCGCCGCGACCAGGTCTTCCTCGATGTGCAGCACGCCGCCACACACCTGGCACACGGCGTGGTGGTGCTCGCCGCTGGCCAGCTCGTAGTGAGTCGCGCCCTCGCCGAGGTGCGCCGCGTAGATGGCGCCCGTCGCGGTCAGGGCTTCCAGGCCGCGATACACGGTGCTGCGCGGAAACGTCGACCGCGTGCGCCGCAGCTCTTCGATGATCTGATCGGCGGTGCAGTGGCCGCCCAGCTGGACGATGGCCTGGTACACCATCGAGCGCTGCGTGGTGCGTCGCGTTCCCGTCGTCGCGCTCATCCAGGTATCACCCACAGCGAGCGATCTGCCTGCGTGAGCAGCCTGGCGCCGTGCGACTCCACCACGATGTCGTCCTCGATGCGCACGCCGCCCCAACCCTGCATGTAGATGCCGGGCTCGACGGTGCACACCATGCCCGCTTCGAGCGTCGTATGGGATCCCGGGTCGAGGCTCGGATCTTCATGCGCCTCCAGCCCGAGCCCGTGGCCGGTGCGGTGGATGAAGTGATCGCCGTGGCCTGCCCGCTGGATGACTTCGCGTGCGGCGGCGTCCACGTCGCCCGCCGCGGCTCCCGCGCGAACCGCGGCGATGGCCGCGTCGTGGGCGTCTAGCACCACGCGGTGCACCTCTTCTTGCTCGCGCGTGGGTTCGCCCGCCACCGCCATGCGCGTGGTGTCGGCGCAGTAACCGTCGACCGCGGCGCCGAAGTCCAGCAGCACCAGGTCGCCGGGCGCCAGCCTGGTGTCGGCCGGCCGGTGGTGCGGCACTGCGCTGTGGTGGCCGAACTGCACAAGCGGCTCGAACGAAAGCGTGCCTCCCGCGCCGCTGATCGCCGCGGTGATCATGTTGGCCACCTCGAGCTCCGACTGGCCGACACGGATCGCGCGCACGACCTCTTCATATGTGTGATCGGTGATCGCGGCCGCGCGATGCAGCTTCTCCAATTCGCCTGCTGTCTTGACGCTTCGCATCCGCCGCACCTCGCCGGAGATGTCGGACATGTGGCGCAGCTGCAGCAGCTCGGCCTGGCGGACCGTCAGGTGGTCCTTCTCCACCGCCACCCGTTCCGCGCCGGTCAACGCCTCATGCACCAGCGCGTGCGGATCCTGGCCGTCGCTCCACGCCACGACGCCCACATCAGAGACGGCCCCGACGGCGTGGTCCTTCTCGAGCGCGGGGACGATGAGCGTCGCGCCCTCAGGCCGGATCGCAAGCGCCATCAGGCGCTCCATCGGCTCGCTGCGAAAGCCCGTCAGGTAGGCGACGGAGACCGGCCGGGTGATGTACGCGGCGTCGACGTGCTGGCTGGCCATCCACGCCCTGAGACGCTGGAGATGTCCCGTGCCGGCCGCAGTGAAAGCGCCGCTAGTCAATGCCTACTATGCGCACCCGGTAAGTGCCGCTCGGAGTGCTGACCTCGACCTCGTCGCCGACTTTGTGACCCAGCATTGCCTTGCCCAGCGCCGACTCGTAACTGACCCGGCCGGACTTGGGATCGGCCTCCGTCGGTCCGACGATGCGGTAAGTCTCCTCGTCCTCAGCCTCCTCGCGGAACCGGACGGTGCTGCCCATCGCGACCTGGCCGGGAACGCGGTGCTCGTCGATGAGCACGTGGTTCTTGATGATCACCTCGAGCTCGTTGATGCGGGCCTCTTTCATGCCCTGCTCGTTCTTGGCCGCGTGGTACTCGAAGTTCTCGGACAGGTCGCCCAGCTCGCGGGCCGCCTTGATCTTGGCCGCGATCTGGGGCCGCCAGACCCGCGTGAGCTCCTCGTGCTCCTTGCGGACAGCTTCCAGGCCCTCGGGAGTGATGTGGACGTCTTCAGCCATGGAGTCGAGTTTACTGAGCCTTGTATGGGGCCCCCACGAAATCACGGCCTAGCCTCTGATTTCGTGGGGATCTTTCCTATACATTCCGCGCCATGAGAAGGCTCCTGCTCACGATCGCGATGCTGCTGATGGGGATGGCCCTCGTCGGCGGCGCCGCCGCGGCCCTCGTGCCGACGTCGCTGGTGCCGCTCGACCAGGAGGTCGGGACGCACACCTCGGCGGCCGGCGCCGTGCTGGGCATCGGGCTCATGGCTGCCGCGTTCAACCCCTCCGCCAACGTGGCCTGGGTGCGAGCGGGGATCCTCTACGGGCTCGTCGTGCTCGCCTTTGAGGGCGGCTCATACCTGCTCTGGCGGGAGCCGTTCCACATCGGACCGGTGTTCTTCGGGCTGGCCTTCAGCCTGCTGCTGATCGCGCTGTACCCGCAGCGGAGGGACCTGGTGCCCCACGACACGCCCTCCCCGAGCAAGACCGCGGCGCCCGCGCCGAAAGCTGAGCCTGCGCCGAAAGCCGAGCCCGCGCCTGAGCCGGCCGAGAAGAAGGAGACCGCTCCCCCCGCCTAGCGGGTCGGTACGAGCGCCTGGGCCTCGGCCATCATGCGTCGCTGCAGGAACGTCGAGCCGAAGTAGACCAGCGCGCCCAGCGCGGCGCCGACGGCAGCCGCCAGCGCTGCGTGCAGCGCTTCGTTGCTGACGACCGGAACCGCGGCCAGCACGTCGTCGCCGATGATGACCGCGAGCGACAGCGCAATCGGAGTGATCACCGGCAGCCGCTGCAGCTGACGCATCACCGGCGGCACCGGCGGCTCGACGCGTCCGACCATCCGCTGGCCCATGATCCCGACCGACCGCACGTGCCGAAGGTATGGCGTCACCGTGAGCACGACGTTCACCTGGTTGCCCGGGATCTGCTTGAGGCGCGCGGGCGGCACCAGGTACTGCTCTGATCCACCGCGGGTCTGCACCATCAGGAGACCGAGCCCCATCGAGTTGCTGACCGTGCTCGCGCCGATGAGCTGCCCCTGCACGAGCCTGGCCTCAGCGCGTCGATCTTTCAGCGCCAGGCGAAAGCCTGGGGCGACGAAGCTCGCGAGCAGCGCGATCGGCAGCAGCCATGCGACGGCGGCGGCGATGGCATCGGCCCAGCCGTAGAACGGCCGCAGCACAAGGATCAGGGCCGCCATCACGATCAGGCACGCGACCGCGATGCCGATCGCGATGTAGCCGAGCCGGATCACGAAGTCGGGCGCGTAGCCCTGCAGCATCCCGCCAGCCTCGACGTAGCGCTCACGCTGCTTGCGGGTCGTCCCCTGAGCCATCTGGCCAGGAGCGGGCGCTTTCGGCTTGACCCGCCGCATCTGGGCGCGGACCTGCTTCTTCCCCATCTAGTGGGGCTGCTCCTTCCTCATCTAAAGCGGGAGTGTATCGGTCCCCGGATAGGTGATGTGCCCGTTTGACACCAACGCGAACGGAGTCAGTCGGTGGGCGGCGGGCTCGACCTTGCCCGTGATGTGCCGGACCTCGACGTCCTGGACCGTCAGCGCGTCAGCGATGAGCGACCGGTGGCAGCGCCACGGCACCGCTTCGGCGCACATGATGGCCGTGGTCTTGGCGGCGGCCAGCGCGCGCAGGCGGTCGATTCCGCGCTGGAAATCGCCGGTCTGCATGTAGTCGGCGTAACCGCGGAACGAGTCGTTTCGCCAGCCGGCGTTGACCGAGTCGGGCCGCGGCTTGCGCAGCCCACCGAGCTCAGGCATGTGCAAGTACTCGACGCCGCGCTCGGGCAGCGCCACCTCCAGCGACGCACGCGCGAAATGGGGCATGCGCCGGGAGCCCGGCGCCGTACGCACATCCACCAGGCGCTCCACTCCGTGCGACCTCAGCAGCTCGGCAAGCTCGTCCAGCGAGCGCGTCGAGTGACCGATCGTTAGAACTACGAGCGGAGCGTGGGATCCACGAGCGGGACGAGAACTCTCTTCGTGTATGTCTGACCGTTGTACGAGAACGTGCCCGAGAAGAGATAGGCGGGCTCGTAGAAACCCTCGCCGTGGGACACCGCTAGTGCGTACACGAGCTCGACCGTCTTGAGGTCGACCGTGGGCACCGGCTGGATTGTTTGCGTCGATGCCGGCGCGGAAGCGAGAGCCACCCGCACCGCGTCGTCGTTGGAGATGAGGCGGTACGTCGTGGCGTCGAGGTTCAGCGGCAGCGGGCCGGAGGCTGCAATGATGGCGCCGTTGCTGATGTCGACGCCCGCCCCGTATCGCTGGCCGATCCAGTTGATGAGAAACACCACACCGCCGTCCGGCAGCTGGAACGCACGCGAGTACTGAACAAGCACATGTCCGTTCGCCTGCTGGACCGTGACCTCGTTGGGCCAGGACGGCACCAGGCTGTAGCCGCCCAGGAATGTTGCCGCCGCACCCCGGGAATCCGCGCCGCCTGTGCTGACGGGGCTCGTGGGCGCCAGGTTGAAATAGGGCTCGAGGGGCAATTGAGGCTCGGTCGGTTGAACCGTGAGGACGAACGCCTGGCCCCTGTACGTGCCTAGGAATCCGCTTCCGGACCGCACCTGTTTGTCGCTCGAGGCGCCGACAGAGGCAGCGAATTCATCGGCCAGACTCGCGCTGGGTTCGGCGTATCGGTAGACCGGCGCTTGCACCGACTGCAGCGGCATCTGACCCGTCCACCGAAGTGTCGCCGGCCCGAAATACAGGTTCGACTGATCCAGGGCGAAGCCGCTCGACAAGCTGGGGCCGTTCGCGGCAGGGGCGGGCACAAGGCCGGGATGCAAGGCGGGGGTGGGCAGCTTGCCGGCGTCGCTCAACGCCAGGCCTGGCGCCTGCGCCCCCTGGGTGTATGAGTTGTGCGTCGGGCCGAGTCGCAGGCCGCTGTTCAGCAGGATGCCGGCCCCGACCACCACGACCAGCAGCACGGCGACCGCGCCGAGCGGGATGGCGGGTGCCTGGCGGAACAGGGCGCCCGTCGAGCCGATCACATCGCGCAGGCGCGTCCAGAGCGGCCGCCTGGCCTGCATCCGCAGCCACAGCTCGTCCTCGAAGCCGCGACGCGGTCGAGTGGTCGCGAACGCATCGTCCAGCTCGCGCTGGAGCGCTGCCAGCTCGAGGTCTTCCTTGTCGTCACTCAACGGCTTGTTCCTCGCCGGCGACCGCGTCGCGCAGCGCCTTCAGAGCTCGGTGATACAGCATCTTGGCCGCGTCCTCGCTGCAGCTCATCAGGTGACCGACCTCGTCGAAGCTGAGCCCCGAATGGCGCAGGGAGATCGCGTCGCGCTGGCGCTCCGGCAGGCGAGCCACATGCGCGAGCAGCCCCTGGTACTGGATTCGGTCCTCGGCCATCGCGGACGGATCTTCCTCGGCCTCCGGCTGGTGCTCCATCGTCCGCTGCAGGCGGTCGCGCCGGCCGCGCGCCCGGAAATGATCGAGCGTGGCGTTGCGAGCGATGCGGAACAGCCACGCCGCGGGCGTGACGTTGCGCGGCTCGAAACGGTCGTATGCCTGGTAGGCGTTCATGAAGACCTGGGCGGTGATGTCCTCGGCGTCGGCGGAGGTGCCAACCTGCGCCCGGACATAGGCGTATATGCGCCCAAGATAGTCGCGGTAGACGTCCTCGAAAGGCGGCCGGTCGGAAGCCAAGGCCGGTTCATGGTATTTGGCGGCACTTCAGTTGAGGCAACGAGCCGCCACACGCGGATGTAACGCCGCTACGACCTGAGCGCCTGTCCCACCTCGACCGGACGGTTGGTGAAGATCGAGTCCGGCTTGCAGTACTTGCACCAGGCCACTCCCGCATCGTCGTCCACGGTCCACGTCCCGACCGCGCCGCCCGCGGAGTGCACCTGCTCCACCAACCCGCGGTCCATCGCGCCCCAGTGCGGCGAGAACACGTCAGCGCCCGCCTCGCGCAGCATGCGCGCCGGGTCCAACGGGCGCGCGCCTTCGAGGATGCCGAGCTGGAGGCGCGGCTCCATCTCGCGCAACTTGCGAATCGCCGGATGGTGGAACGAGACCACAGCGCATTCCTGCACAGCGCCCAGCTGGCGCAGCATATTCACGAGCTTCTCCTCGAGACCGTCGTAAGTGATTGGTAGCTGCTTGATCTCGATAACGAGACCGACCTTGCCCAGCGCCAGCTCGATGACGTCGTGGAGCAGCGGGATGTGCTCGCCCTCGCCGGCGTCGAGCTTCCGCAGGTGGGCCGCGGTGTGGTCGCGAACGAATCCCTGGCCGTTGGTTGTCCGCTCGAGCGTGTGGTCGTGGATGACGACGAGCCTGCCGTCGGACGACAGGTGGACGTCGCACTCGATTAGGTCGCAGCCGGCCTCGATGGCGGAGCGAAACGACCGCATCGTGTTCTCGGGGTTATGGGCCGGATTGCCGCGATGGCCGCCGAGCAGCGGCCGGCCCTCGTCGTGCGCGTTCTCGTAACGCGCTCGAATGCTCTCAGTCAACGCGCCCGAGCATAGCGCGCCGGCCGGCGACGGTTAGTGCGGAAAGGCGCACTCGACCTTCTCTATAGTGCACGGCATGGCCCCCACCGCGTCCCGAACCATCGCTGAGCTGCGCGCATCCGGACATCTGCACGAGTCCGTCAAGCACGAGATGCGCCGCAACCTGCTGGCGCGGCTGAGGTCAGGAGAGCCGCTGCTGGCCGGCATCGTCGGCTACGACGAGACAGTCCTGCCACAGCTGTCCAACGCCATCATCTCCGGCCACGACGTGATCCTTCTCGGCGAGCGCGGCCAGGCCAAGAGCCGGATCATGCGCTCGCTGGTCAGCCTGCTCGACGAGCAGGTGCCGGTCATCGCGGGCTGCGAGATCAACGACCATCCATTCGCGCCCATCTGCAAACGCTGTCGCGACCTGGTGGCCGCCGGCGGGGACGACGTCGAGGTGGCATGGGTTCACCGCGACGAGCGATACGGCGAGAAGCTCGCGACGCCAGACATCTCGATCGCGGACCTCATCGGTGAGGTCGACCCGATCAAGGTCGCCGAGGGTCGGTATCTCGCCGACGAGCTGACCATCCACTACGGCCTGCTGCCTCGCACCAACCGCGGCATCTTCGGCATCAACGAGCTGCCCGACCTCGCCGAGCGCATCCAGGTCGGACTGCTCAACATCATGGAAGAGAAGGACGTGCAGATCCGCGGCTACCGCGTGCGTCTGCCGCTCGACCTCTTCGTGATCGCCAGCGCGAACCCCGAGGACTACACGTCGCGCGGCCGCATCATCACTCCGCTCAAGGACCGCTTCGGCTCGCAGGTGCGCACGCACTACCCGCTGACCACCGGCGAAGAGATGCAGATCATGGAGTCGGAGCGCAACCCGGTACCCGAGGACTTCGAGCTGATCTTCCCCGGCTTCATGAAAGAGATCGTCGCGGAGCTCACCCACCTCGCGCGACGCAGCCCTCACATCTCGCAGTCATCCGGCGTGTCGGTGCGCATGTCGATCGCCAACTTCGAGAACCTGGCGAGCAACTCGGTGCGCAGGGCAGCCCGGCTCGGCGAGTCGATCGCCGTGCCTCGGATCACAGACCTCGCGTACCTCACCTCTTCGACCGCGGGGCGAGTCGAGATCGAAGCGCTGGACGAGGGCAAGGAGGAGCAGGTTCTTTCGCGCCTCGAGCGTGGCGCGGTCAGCGCGGTGTTCAGCCGCTACTTCTCCGCGTCTCATTTCGACGGGCTCGTATCGCGGTTCGAGGACGGAACGATGCTCGAGGTCGGCGAGGGCATCTCGGCTCGCGCATACACGCGCGCGATCGGTGAGGTGCCCGAGCTCGCGACGGCGCTGAAGAAGCTGAACCTGCCCGACCGGCCCGAGGTGCGCGCGTCGGTGATCGAGTTCCTGCTCGAGGGGCTGCACCTCAACAAGCGCCTTAACAAGGACGAGGTCGAAGGGCGCGCTGTTTACCGCCGGTAGCTGGTCCTAGTCCCCTCACCCCTGATCCCCCTCCTGGTCCTGCACTCCTCACCCCTGACCCCTCTCCTAGTCCTGCACTCCTCACCCCTGATCCCTCTCCTAAAGGAGAGGGTGCCTTCCCTAGACTCCACTTCGTGGAGTCTCAACAGGTCATGTGTGACAACTGCCGGGCCCAGCTCGCACCAGGCGCGGCGTACTGCGAGCGCTGTGGCGCGCGCACCAGGAAGGCGCGCCGGCTCGTGCGCCTGGCCATCCGCGTGGAGCTCCTGTTCTTTGCGCTCGTTGTGGTCCTGGTGATCGCCTTCACCTGGATCTACGCGGTGCAGAAGTAGCGTCGATGGAGCTCGAGGAGGAGCTCAGCCCCGCCGACGCAGTGCTGCTCATGAGCTCCGTGCCCGAGCGCATCAGCGACCTCGTCTACGGTCTCGACGAGGCGAAGCTTCGCTACCGCCACGGGCCCGCGTTTCCCACCCTCGGCGGACTAATCGCACACCTCTTGGAGTCGGGCACGCGAGTCGACGCGCTCCTCAGACGCGCGCACCTCGAAGGCCTCGACACCGCCGACCTTTCGAGCACCATCGATCCGCTCCAGATGCAAGAGCTCGACCGCCCGCTGCAGGAGGCGGTGGACGATTTCGCGCGCGTCAGGCGACGCACCGTCGACCTTCTGCACGGCTGGGGCAAGAACGAATGGGAGCGCATGGTCTCGGATCCGCACGCCGGCGAAGTCACACTCCTCGACATCTGCCGGCGGGTGTCACGCCATGAGATGGCGCACATCGTCCAGATCCGCAACCTGACCGCGCTGCTGCCAGAGCCAGAGGACCTCGGCCCGCCGACCGACGGCCAGCGGATCCCGAGCGGCGCGCCCGACATCGCCTAAGTCCGACAATTCGGGTCGTGGCGGAGGAGTTCAGCGAAGAGCAGCCCGCGGCCGCGGAAGGCGGGCCGGCAAAGTCAGGCCGGAGCCGCCGGCGGCGCAAGTCCGGCAAGACCGAGGGCCGCGCCAGCCAGTACTGGATGGTGGTGAGCTCGCCCGACAACTTCCGGAAGACGCGCGAGCACGGGTTCACGATCCAGGGCCTGAAGACCCGCCACCGCCGCCGGGTGGAATCGATGCGGGTCGGCGACCGGCTCCTTTACTACGTGACCGGTCGCATGGGCTTTGCCGCGACGGTCACCATCGCGTCCCCGATGTACGAGGACCACACGCCCATCTGGAAAACGGCGCGGCGCGACGAGGACTACCCGTGGCGAGTGCACATTCGCGGCGACGTCCTGCTCGACGAGGCCGACTGGGTGCCGGCCAAGGAGATCGCGTATCGCCTCGACTACGTGCGCAAGTGGCCACCCGAGCACTGGACGCTCGCATTCCAGGGTCACATCCACATGCTCAACCGCAACGACTTCTCGGTGATCGAAGACGCGATCGCGTCAAGCGCCAGGCGCCAGAGGCACCTCGCGGGGTAGAGGCTCCGCGTCATGAAGGTCCTCTCCCGGATCTATCGATTCCACTTCCGCGACGAGCGGCGGGAGCGGCTGTTCCTGGCTTCGCTGGCATTTCTGCTGACGTTCGGGATCGTGCGCGGGATCACGGTCTCGATCCGCGCCGGCATCGGCCCGTTCCACAACGTGAGCGCCGGCGGAGTTCGCGCTCTGGCTGAACCTGCAGGACGTGTACTGGGAGCGCCAGGGGCGAGTCAGCGTTGACGTCGTGCTCATCTTCGGCGGGCTGCTTTCGGTCGGGATCTGGGGAGGGCCATTCCTGGGAGGGTTGACCCGGAACCTCTTTCGCCGAGGCCTAAGCCTTCCTGAACGCCGCCCCGAGGAGTAGAGCCTGTGGCGTCACAAATCCAGGACCTGCGGTGCTTATGGGGTAGTGGGCATGAACGTGGAGGCCGCGTCTGAGCGCGGCAGGCTGGCTTTGAGCTCAGAACAGGACTCGTTCGAGGCTCTGTTCAAGTCCGAGTACAACCGCGTCGCGGGCATCGCCAATCGCGTCCTGGGCGACGCGCAGGAGGCGGAAGACGTCGCGCAGGAGGTCTTCATCGACTTCCACCGACTGCACTCGGCCAAGGCCCAGTACGCCGCCGCCTGGCTGTACAGGGCGTCGGCGCACACCGCGCTCAACCGCGTGCGCGGCAGGCGCCGTCGCGAGAAGCGGGAGCACACGGCCGCCCACGACGAGGCAGGCCAGGCGCTGGACCCGCAGAGCATCGCCGAGGCCAATGAGGAGCGCCGCGTGCTCCGCACCGCGCTGGCCCGGCTGCCGCAGAAACCGGCCGCGGTTCTGGTCCTGCGCTCGAGCGGATTGAGCTACTCCGAGGTCGCCGAGGCCATCGGCGTGAGCACCGGACAGATTGGAACTTTGTTAAAACGCGCGGAAGCCGCGCTACGTAAGGAGGTCAACCGTGAGTCATCTGAGTGACGGCGCGCTGCGCCGCATATTCGACGACCCGAATGCCGTGACCGGAACGGAGCGGGAGCACTTCGCCTCCTGCAGCGAATGCCAGGACCGGTATGCCAAAACGTCCGCTGACGCAACCTACGCGGTCCGGCTCCTCGCTGTGCCCGCGGCAACGTTCGACGCGGACGCCGCGTACAAGCGCGTAACCGAAGCGCCGGCCCAGGCGCCGCGCTTTGGCTTCCGCATGCCCATCCTGCGCCAGTCCTCGCGGCGGCCGATCGCGGTACTCGCATTCGCGGTCGTGCTCGCGGTCATCGCGACGGCGTCCGCCAACGTGACGCAGATCTTCGCGCCCACTCAGGTCAAGCCCGTGCCTGTGACCGTTGCCGACCTGCAGTCGCTGCCCGACCTGAGCACATACGGCACGTTCACGTGGTCCAAGGAGCCGCAGCCGCAAGTCGGCGTGCCCCAGGCTGAAGCCGAGAAGGTCGCCGGGTTCTCGGCGCCCAACGCCGGAACTCTGCCGTCGACCGTGTCGAAGCAGATCACCTACGTGGTCGTGCCTGAGGCGGTTGCAACGTTCACCTTCAGCGCCGCGAAGGCACAGGCCGCCGCGGCAGCGCAGGGCAAGACGCTGCCCTCGATGCCTGCCGGCATGGACGGCAGCACTCTGACGCTGACCGTGGGTCCGGCCCTGATCGAGGTGTTCGGCGATCTGAACCAGGGGTCCGCATCTGACGTCAGCCAGCTCACGCTACCCCAGCTGATCGTCGCCGAGTCAAAGGCCCCGGTCGTGACCTCGACAGGCGTTTCGGTCACTCAGCTCGAGGATTACCTGCTGAAGCAGCCGGGCATCACTCCGCAGCTGGCCGCGGACATCAAGGCCATCGGCGATCCGACCCACACGCTGCCCATCCCGGTCCCGGTCGGGTACGCCACCTCTTCGGACGTCACCGTGCAGGGCGTTCAGGGCGTCGCGCTCGGCGACAACACGGGCGCCGGCGCCGCCGTGGTCTGGATCAAGGGCCACGTTTTCTTCGTCGGCGGCTCGCTGAAGCAGTCGGAAATCCTGACGATCGCGAACCAGCTCCGCTAGCCTGCTCCTGTGGCAGGAGTAGCTGAGAAAGAGGCGGCCGCGCCTTCGGGTGCGGTCGCCTCCTCTGCGTCACCCGCGATCCACACCGTCGAGCTGACCAAGCGTTTCGGCAGCACCGTCGCGCTCGCCGGCCTCTCCATGACGGTGCCGCGCGGCGAGATCTTCGGGTTCCTCGGCCCGAACGGCGCGGGCAAGACCACAGCCGTGAAGCTGCTGCTCGGCCTTCTGGCGCCGACGGCGGGCGAGGCCTGGGTGCTGGGCGAGCCGGCCGGCAATCTCGGGACCCGGAGGCGGATCGGATACCTGCCTGAGCTTTTTCGCTACCAGAGCTGGCTGTCCGCGCGAGAGGTGCTGGCGATGCACTGCGAGCTCGCGCCCTTGCCGCGCCCGACATGGAAAGAGGAGATCGACCGCACACTGGCCATCGTCGGGTTGGCCGAGCGGGGCGGCGATCGAGTCGGCACCTTCTCCAAGGGCATGCAGCAGAGGCTCGGCCTTGGCGTCGCTCTGCTGGGCAAACCAGACCTCGTGTTTCTCGATGAACCAACGTCGGCGCTCGACCCCGTGGGAAGGCACGACGTCCGCGGCATCATCCGCGAGCTCGCGGCACGCGGCACCGCGGTGTTCCTCAACTCGCATCTTCTGAGTGAGGTCGAGCAGGTCTGCGACCGCGTGGCGGTGGTCGACCACGGGCGCGTGATCGCAGGGGGCACGATGGAGGAGCTGCTCACAGGGTCGGCCGTTCGTTTCCGCGTCACCGGCTTGAGCGCCGACAGCCATAAGTCGCTCGAGTCCTTCGGACCGATGGACGTGGAAGGCGAGCAGATCACCTTCACGAAGCTGACCGCGGACAGAGTTCCCGAGCTTGTTTCAGAGATGGTCAAGCTGGGCGGCCGGGTGTACGAGGTGGTGCCGCGGCATCAAACCCTGGAGGACCGCTTCCTCCAACTCCTGAACGAGGAATAGATGCCTGCGTTGCCGCCGGTCCTGGTCATTGCGCGGCTGACTGTGCAGGAGGCGTCGCGGCGCAAGCTGCTGCTGGCGCTGGTGATCCTCACGCTCATCGTCGTCGGCATCTCGGCGTGGGGCTTCTACAAGATCACCACGGTCACGGGCCCGAACGGCAAGCCGCCGAGCCATGAAGAGGTGATCATCGTCAGCTCGCAGCTGCTGATCTTCGTGACATTCGTGTACAGCGGCGTGCTCGCGCTGAGCGCGGCGGTCGTGGCCGGACCACTAATCTCCAACGAGGTCGAGAGCGGGTTGATCCTTTCGATTCTCGCCCGGCCTGTGCGGCGCAGCGAGATCGTGATCGGCAAGTGGCTCGGGCTCGCTCTTCTGGTGACCATCTACGCGGTCGGATCGGCGACGCTGGAGATGATCGCGGTGGACTGGGCGACGACGTATCTGCCCCCATATCCGGTCGAGCTGATCGTCTACG
>VBFW01000123.1 GCA_005880525.1 Chloroflexota bacterium
CTTCGAGCCGTCACTCCAGAACAGCCAGGCGCGATCCGCCGTGCCTCCGTACGCGCCCGCCCAGGCCGGTTGTGCGGGCTACACGATTGTGTGGCAGTACCAGCTCAGCGCCGGCTCGAGTCCCGATGTCGATACCGATCAGGCATATTCCGTGTTCCCGTTCTGGTGGCCCTGATCCAGCACTCCCGGTAGCCCGCTCGAGCGGGGCGTTTCTTCTGAGCAAGGGCGACGCGCTCTCGTCAAGCGTGCCCTGGCAAAAAGGAGGGCGGAATGGAACCAGAAGAGCGGAACATGCGTGAGGAGCCCGGTCCGGGCGGGCCCTATCGTGAGCATCACATGCACCGCGACGACGACCCCGACTTCGCCGAGCCCACTGCGGTGAGCTCTGACGAGACAGATGTCGTCAGCCGGTTCTCGCCGGCGCGCCGGGCGTACGAGACGATCTACGTACTCTTCGCGATCATCGTTGGCGCGATCTTCATCCGCGTGCTGCTCAAGGTGCTCGGCGCCAATACCGCCGTGGCGTTCACGCAGTTCATGTACGGCGTGACCGATCCGCTGCTGGCGCCATTTCGCGGCCTGCTGCCGACGTTCGTCAGCGGTCGAACGATCTTCGAGACGTCATCCCTGTTTGCGATCCTCATCTACGGCCTGATCGGCATCGCGCTGGCGAGGCTCGTGTCGCTCATGTTCAGGCGCGACGTGACGGTGGCAGCGCATGGCCGGCGATCGCGCCGGGGACGGCCTTACACCGACTGAGCCGCAGAGCGCGAGTCCGCGGGCTCGCATTGTGATACTTGTAGCCGATCAATCAATTCCGGGTTGCTGGAGTCGCTGCGCTCGCGCTGGTATCGATTTGCGGCCAGCTCGCTGTCCAAACCGCGGTGGTGCACGCGGCGGCTCCGGTCCTTCTCTGGGGAGTCGACTCCTGCAGCCCATACGTAGACCATCCACTTCGCGGTCCCGGACCGCTGCCGGTCGTGACGCTGGCCCTGGGACGGCCGGACTTCTGGGGGCGGTACCTCACCGACAGCGTCTGCCCGGCCCTCAGCAGCCTGGAGATTCAGGCCGCGCACGCAAGGCGCATGGGGATCCTGCCGATCTTCAACGAGGCGGATTGTTCGGCAGTGCAGGGCAGGGACCGCTCCACCGCGTACGCCTTGGGCGCGCTCGCGCGCGCGATTAAGGACGGAATCCCTGCGGGCACCGCGATCGCGATAGACATCGAGCCGGCGGGCTCCGTTTGTCCGGGAGCCGCTCGCGTTGACAAGGCGTTCATCGAAGGCTGGTTCGATGTGATCCGGTGGGCCGGCTACGCGCCGGCGTTCTATGGCAACACCATTCCGCGGACTGCTTTCGCCAACGCATGGTGTGCGGCCGTCCTGGAAAGACCGGAAATCGCCGCCGATTCCTACTTGTGGTCCTTCGAGCCCTCACTCGTGCACATCAGTCACGCGGCCAGGAACGCGCCGGCGTTCGAGCCGGACGACCCGGGATGCCCGAGCCGGCTCGCTGTGTGGCAGTACTCGATCACCCCATCCAAGCCCGACGTGGACGTCGACCTCGCCAGCAGTGACTTTCCGTTCTGGTGGCCCTAAAACCCCCACCCTGACCCTCCCCCCATGGTGGGGAGGGAAAGAGGCTAGGCGGAGATCGCCCAGTCTCCGATCAGCGCCAGGAATCGGCTCACCTCTTCGGGACCGGACACCACCAGGTCGCATTGAGCGAAGAGGTCGGCAGGGGCCTCGGCTGAGCCTACCCCGACGATCAGGTGCGGGCGCGCGAGGCCGCTGACCAGCTCGAACATCGGCCGGTCGTTCTCATCGTCGCCGATGCAGACGACGCCACCAGGCTCCCACTTCTCGAGGAGCCGCTCGAGCGCCGATCCCTTCGGCCGATCGGTGGGCATCACCTCGATCACACGCCGGCCGGGCTGGGCGATCAGATCCGTGGTTACGAGCACCGGCCTGAGCACCGCCATCAGCTCGTCGAAGGACGCGTTGGAGTGGCGGTAGTGCACCGCCGTGGCGCCAGGCTTCATCTCCAGCCACACGCCGTTGAACGTGCGCAGCAGCTTGGCCGCCTGAGCGTTGAAGCTGTCCAGGCGCTGCCTGGCCTCGAGCGGAAGGTGACCCACTCCGGAATCGCCGATGAGATCGGCGCCCGCAAGCGGCACCAGGCTCTCGAGATCCGAGGTGGGCCGGCTGCTCAGGATCGCGACGCGGCGCAGGCGATTGACCAGGCGCTCCAGCCCGTGAAGCGATCCAGGCATGATCAAAGCCTCGACCGGATCGGAGACGATCTCGGCGAGGGTGCCGTCGAAGTCGGTAACCAGCATGACCCGGGCGGGCGCCAAATCTGAGATCGCCGAGGAAGCCCAGACCTCTTGCATGCCGGCCGTGAACGCAGGCCGCACTACTTTGAGGTTACGACGACATGCGGGCCCGCATCCCAGGGGTGCCCACCAGGTCGCGGATGTCCTGGACCTGGCGGCTGATCCAGCGCGAGATGTCATTTGTGCGCACGACGTCGCGAGCACCCTCGTTCCGGCGCCTCTTTTCCTCCGCGCCCATCACCAGGCCGCGGTAGATGGCGTCGGCCGTCGCCTCGATGTCGAACGGGTTGACCGAAAGGACGTGAGGATGCAGCTCCTCGTATGCGCCGGCGTTCTCGGACAGCACGATGACGCCGTTGTTTCGGTTGACGAGCGCGCCTTCCTTGGACACAAGGTTGAGGCCGTCGTAGACAGGATTGACGAGCAGCACGTCGAAGTTGCGCAGAGCGGCCATGGCCTTGCGCACGCTCTCGCCGAAGTCGAGCCGGATCGGCGACCATCCGCCACCGCCGTATCGCCGGTTGATGCGATGCGCTGTGCTCCTGATGAGCCGCAGGTAGTCGCGGTAGACGGCGACATCCTGCCGTGAAGGCTGCAGGAAGGCCCAGAACTGCACGTGCCCCTTCAGCTCAGGGTGGTGGTCGAGCAGCTTCTCGTAAGCGAGGAAGCCTCGCACGATGTTCTTCGACGGATCAGTGCGGTCGATCCGCACTATTAGATGCTCGGGCCGCCACTCCCTGAGCTTTCGCTCCTCCACAAGCACGCTGTGCGAGAAGGCCAGCCGCGTCGTCGCGGCCACCTCGATGGAGATCGGGTAGTGGCGTGCGTACACGACGCGCCCGTCGATCAGCACCGCGCGCTCCTTGTCATCGACGGCGAGGCCTGCGTTCTCGTCGCAGGTCATCAGGAAGTTGCGCACGTCGAGGCTCGACTGAAAGCCGACGATGTCGCAGCCCAGCAGCCCCTCGAGGATCGCGTCGCGCATGTGGCGCGGCAGCACCTTCCAGTACTGCGGCGTCGGCCATGGGATGTGCACGAAATGCGTGATGATCGCGCCGGGCAGCTCGCGCCGGACCATCTTCGGCACCAGGTAGAGCTGGTAGTCGTGGACCATGATCAGCGGCCGCTCGGGCAGCTGATGTCCCACCTCGACCACGCGCCGCGCGACCTGGCGATTGACCTCGACATAACCGTCGGCCCATGCGGTGTGGATCTCGCTGTCGACATTCGGTTCCTGCGCGAGGTTCCACAGGTAGTGCTGGATGAACCACAGCACAGGGTTCGCGATGACCGAGTAGTACATGTGGTACTGCTCGCGCGTGGGGTTGACGTAGTGCAGCTTGGTGGTCGAGCGACCGAGCGGCGCGACGATCGTCTCGCCCCGCTGCTCGACCATGTTCCTCTCGGCTTCGGTGCGCACGCACGATACCCAGTCCGCCGACGTGACCTCAGCGAGTGTCAGCAGCGCCGTGACCACGCCGCCGGCGCCACGCGCGAACCCTCCTTCCGGTCGAGGTTCGTGCGGCGCGCGATTGCTCACGACCACCGCAGAGCTGTGCGGCAGCGTGCGCGTGACGTAATTGCGCATTGAACTGCCAGGACGGCGACGCTCGACGCTCTGCAGGAATGGGCTGTCAGCCATCAGCTCTCCCCCCTACGTCGGTGACGGCTGAGGTGATGGTAGCGGAGAAGGACTCGGCAGGATCGACGGACTTGGAAGGACGGAGGGCAGAGTCGAAGGTGATGCACTCGGCGACGGGGTCGGCGATGGGCTCGGGCACATGTGCTCCGTGCCGACGAGGAAGAGCTCCGAGCCGCCGCACCCATGAGTGATGCCAGTGGGAGTCGAGTACCAGTCGCGCATCTTGTTCGGCAGCCCGTTCACGAAGTAGCGCAGCAGCGACGAGCCAACACTCTCACCGAACGCGAGGATGTGGCCGCCGCCGCCATTCGGCGCGGTGTTGCCGACCCAGGTCCCGATGACGATGTCGGGGTTGTAGGCCATCACCCACGAGTCGGGGATCTGCCCGTGCCCGTTGTCGCTGGTTCCGGTCTTGCTCGCCATCTGGCGGTTCCAGCCGAAGCCCCACTGATACTGGTAGTGGCGCAGGACGTCGGTGATGAGATAGGACTCCGCCGGCGTCAGCACGTCCTTGGTGTCAGTGCCGGGCCGCTGGTACACGACGTTGCCCTGGCTGTCGTCGACGCTGTTGATCCAGCTCAGGTTGACGCGCTGGCCCTGGTCGGCGAAGACCTGGTAGCCCTGGACGTGCTCGAGGAGCGTCACATCGCTCCCGCCGATCGCGGTGGCGAGCCCGGGGTCGAGCTTGCTGTTGATGCCCATCTGGTGCGCGAGGTCGATGACGTTGTTCATTCCTTCCATCTGAGCGACCTGCACGGCCGGGATGTTGCGCGAGAAAAGCAGCGCCTTTCGCGCGGGGATCATGCCCATGCTGACGTTGTCGAAGTCGTGCGGCGTGTAGCCGTTGAAGTTGGTGAGCTCGTCCTTCAGCACGGTTGCGAGCGTGATCTTGTGGTCGCGCAGCGCGGCCTCGTAGACGTACGGCTTGAACGAGGATCCAGGCTGGCGCTCGGCGGTGACCACGTCGAACTGGCCGCCAATGGCGTCGTTGCTGTAGTCGGCCGAACCGACCCATGCGAGCACCTCACCCGACTTCGGGTCGGCAGCCAGCAGGGCTCCATTGTTGACGTTGGCCCAGTAGTGAAGGTCGCGCACGCCCTGCGCCACCGCCTGCTGCGCCAGCGCCTGCAGGTTGAGGTCGAGCGTGGTGTGGACGACAAGGCCGCCCTGCTGGACCGCGGCCGAGCCGAACATCGACTCGAGCTGCGTCAGCACGAAGTCCACGAAGTGCGGCGCCTTGCTCTGGCGCGCGCTCACCCCTATGTGCAGCTCCTTCTGGATGTCTTCGGCGGACGCCGTGCCGGCCTCGCTCTGACTCATCGCGCTTGTCGTCACCATGCCCCTCAGCACATATTCCTGCCGCGCCTTTGCATTCGAGTAATGCAGCACCGGGTCGTAGGCGCTGGGTGCCTGGATGACGCCGGCGAGGAACGCGGCCTGCGCCGGGCTGAGGTTCTTCGCGTCCTTATTGAAGTACGTGCGCGCCGCGGCGCCGATGCCGTACGCGCCGTGGCCGAAGTAGACGCGGTTCAGATACATCGTGAGGATCTGGTCTTTCGAGAAGCGCTGCTCGAGGCCGATCGCGAGCACCATCTCGTGGACCTTGCGGGGCAGCGATTTCTCGGGAGTGAGCAGCTGGATCTTCACCAGCTGCTGCGTGATCGTGCTGCCGCCCTGGTTCAAGCCGCCGCTCGTCAGGTCGACCCACACGGCGCGCGCGGTCGCCTGCAGGTCGATGGCGCCATGGTGGTAGAAATTGCGGTCCTCTGCGGCGATCACCGCCGCGGGCGCGTACTTGCCCATCTGGTCAAGGGTCAGGTTCACGTGATAGTGGCCTGCGGGGCTGTAGTCCTCGATGACCTGGCCGTTGCGGTCGAGGATGATGATGTCTCCCGCGGCGAGCCCGCTGTTGGGATCGGGCAGATCCTTGAGCGCCCACGCCACGTAGGCGGTGGACAGCGCGAAGATCACCGCGATGATGGCGGCGATCGGGATCCGGCGCCTCCACATCCACCCGGTGAGTCCGTGTGTCCGCCAGCTGCGTGGAGCGGACGATGCAGGGGTCCAGGCCAATCCTCAACCCTCCTGACAGCGCCAGGGATAAGACGACTGGTGCGGCGCTTCGGAGTTAGAACGCCAAGTTCCGGGTGCCTACTCGAATTGTAAAAACGCCCAATTCGATCTCAGACGAGGCGGGATTAGCCCGGTTTTAGGAGAACTCCACGGCGATGTAAGCGGCCCCGTTTGCGCCCCTTGCCCAGGCAGTGCCGACGTAGTGGTACGGACCCATGATGTTGGCCCGGTGCTCGGGGCTGTTCATGAACATCGTGTTCAGCTGCGTGTCGTTGACGCCGCCGCTCCACCA
>VBFW01000207.1 GCA_005880525.1 Chloroflexota bacterium
CTTGATGCTGCCCCGCGACCCGCCGCTCGTGCCGGTGGCCTTGGGAGCGAGCGCGCCGCCTGCAAGAACGCCCACGACAAGTCCGCCCACTGCGCCCACGCCGCCGGCGATGAGCTGCCTACGAGTTACCTCACGCTGAGTGATCGAGTCGCCAGCCAATTCAAACCTCCTCTGGTAGTTGCAATAGAACCTTCAGGCTCGTGCGGGGGCCGCCTCGACCTGGTAATCGACCTTGACCGGGGTGCCGTTCTTCTTCGCGGACTCGTCGATCGCAAAGCACACGGCCATCGACTTGTAGGAGTCGTGGATCGACGCATGTGACTCGACGTTGTTCTCGATGCAGTCGAGGAAGTGCGCGATCTCCGGCACGAACGGGTGGTGCGTGACATCGCCCGAGGACGGCTCGATGGTCGGGAACGTCCAGTAGTCGAGCGAGCCCGGGTAGTGCTTCTTCGAATAGACGCGGTTGTTCTGGACAGTGCCCTCGGTACCGAACAGCCGGACGTTGAAGATGTACGGAGTGTCGGCGTCGAGCACCGTCGAGAGCTTGCCGACCGCGCCGTTCTCGAACTTGAGCGACGCCACCATCACGGGGTCGTACTGGTAGTTCATGTCGAGCTTCGGCCCGGCGGAGAACGCCGCCACCTCGGTGATCTCGCCTGCGAAGTAGCGGATGGCGTCCGCGGCGAGGCAGCCGGCGGCGATGAACGCGCTCCCGCCCAGCGGCATGGCCACCGCCCACGGATAGCTCGGGTACTCCTTCTTGAGCGGGTGCCAGTAGTCGGCCTCGGCGTAGATCATCTTGCCGATCACGCCGTCGGCCTGGAGCTTCTTGACGGTGATGAACTGAGGGTTCCAGCGCAGGACGAAGGACGTCACGCTCTTCACCTTGGCTTCGCTCACGGCTCTGTGGATGCGCCGCACGCCGGCGTAGTCGAGGGCGATCGGCTTTTCGATCACCACGTGGCGTCCGGTCTTGGCCGCTCGCTCGACCTGCGCCGGCCGCACGTCAGGCGGCGTGCATGACACGACGATCTTGACGCGGTCGTCGTTGAAGAGCTCGTCCTCGCTCTTGTACTCGCGGCCCTCAACGCCGTATTGCTTCATCAGCTTCTCGGCCTTGCCTGGCGTGCGGTTGTAGATGCCCGCCACCTCGGTCAGGGGATGGTCGCGAAATGCCTTGACGTATTCACCCGCAACCCAGCCGGCGCCGAGAATCGCTACTCCGTATTTCTTAGCCACGGGCGCGCCTCCATGATTCCCTCCCCAACGTGGTCCGTAGGGTATGAGCGCCCAGAGCACCTGTCAAGTTCGAGATTGATCAAAGCGTTGTACATTTCTGAAGCTTGGCTTACGACAGAAAACAGGGCGGGCACAGCGTCGCTCAGGCCAATCGCCCCGACTATCGGCTGGAGATCGGCCGGGCTGAGGTGCCTGTCGGTGAGCCGCGCGGTTTCTCGGTGCTCGATGCGCAGCGTGCGACCACGCTGCGGGCGTGGGTCACGACGCTGATACCGGCGCGTGGCGACCGCCCGGACGCTGCGGACGTCGGCGCCGCGGAGTACGTGGACGCGACAGTGTTTCTCGTGCCCGCGCTGAGGCCCGCGCTCATTCAGGCCATCGATCGCCTGGAGCGTTCAGCGAACGACCAGCGGCATAAAGCTTTCAGTGAATGCAGCGCAGAGGACCGCGAGGGCTTGCTGCGCGAGTTCGAGGCGGTCGACGCGAGCGATGCTTTCAACATGGTCCGCGACTTCACGTACGAGGCTTACTACGGCCATTCGCGCGTGCTGGCCGCGCTCGAGAAGGAGACGAGCTGGAGCAGCGCGTCACCGACACGCGGCAGCGCGATGAAGCCGTTCGACGCGTCGCGCCTGGAGCGCGTGAGCAAGCTGCCACCTCGCTGGCGCAAGGCGTAGGACGATGACCCAGCCGGCGGTGGCCGATGTGCTCGTCATCGGCTCGGGGGCATCGGGCGCGGCTGTCAGCTGGCGCCTGGCCGGCCTCGGCGCGAGCGTCATCTGCCTCGAGCAGGGCGACTGGGTCGACCGCGAGCGACTGCCCAAGAATCACGTCGATTGGGAGGTGCGCGGACGCCGCTTCTGGGCGGCCAACCCGAACGTCCGCCGCTGGCCGGCCGACTACCCGGTGGGCAGCGAGGGTGAGAACCCCGTCGACATATACATGTACAACGCTGTCGGCGGCAGCACGATCGGATTCGCCGGCAACTACTGGCGCATGGCCCCGTCCGACTTCAAGGTGCACACGCTGGATGGCGTCGGCGCCGACTGGCCGCTGACCTACGAGGAGCTTGCGCCCTACTACACGATCAATGAGCGGGTCATCGGCGTGGCCGGTCTCGCCAACGACCCCTGCGGGCCGCCGCGCGATACGCTGCCGGTTCCGCCCGCACCCATCGGCCGGCCGGGCGAGCTGCTTGCGGACGCCTACGAGAAGCTGGGCTGGTACTGGTGGCCGACAGAGCAGTCGATCACCACCGCCGCTTACAACGGCCGGCCGGCATGCGACAACCGGGGCTGGTGCACGTTCGGCTGCCCGCAGAAGTCGCTATCGACAGTTGACGTCACGTACTGGCCGCCCGCGCTCGAGAAAGGCGTGGAGCTGCGCACCGGCTCCCGCGTGCGCGAGGTGCTTCTCGATGCGACCGGCAAGGCGGCCGGCGCCCTCTACTACGACGGCGACGGTGGGGTACGCGAGGCGCGAGCGAAGGTCGTCGTCGTCGCAGGCGGCGGACTGGGGACGCCGAGGCTGCTGCTCATGTCGGCGTCGGCGTCGCATCCCGACGGCCTCGCCAACTCCAGCGGACTTGTCGGCAAGAACCTGATGACGCACGTGCAGAGCTTCGCGGTAGGTAAGTTCGACGAGGCGGTCGACGGCTGGCAGGGCACTTGGGGCGGCACCGTTTCGACGCGGCAGTTCTACGAAACCGATCCGTCGCGCGATTATTTGCGCGGCTTCATCATGAGCGGCTGCCGCGGCTGGTCTCCGCTGAACCTGGCGCTGCAGGTGGCGCCGTGGGGCTCGGGTCATCACGACGCGCTGGACGAGCGCATCAACCACGAGATCGTCATGTACCTGTGCGGCGAGGACCTGCCAGAGGAAGCCAACCGCGTCGAGCTCGACTGGGAGCACCAGGACCGATTCGGATTGCCCGGCGTGCGCACGCACTACGCGCTCGGCGACAACAGCCGGCGCTTGGGGACGGACATGATCGCGCACGGACACCAGGTGCTCGACGCCGCGGGTGCGTCGTCGGTGCGCGACTTCGGGCTGTCGCCCATCTGGGGCTGGCACCTGCTCGGCACGGCGCGCATGGGCACCGACCCGCGAACCTCGGTCGTCGACGGCTCGAACCAGGCGCACGACGTGCCGAACCTCTTCGTGGTCGACGGCAGCAGCATGCCGACGAGCGCCGCGGTCAACCCGACCCACACCATCCAGGCGGTCGCGCTTCGAGCCGCGGACAAGATCTGGGAGAAGCGGCGGGACTGGACCGCTTAGTTCGCTAGAGCAGCGACTCGATCGCCTCGACCACGCGCGCGTCGTCGGGCTTGACCCTCGATCGGAATCGCCTGGTCACCTTGCCCTCGCG
Organism: Chloroflexota bacterium; assembly: GCA_005880525.1. Taxonomy (GTDB): domain Bacteria; phylum Chloroflexota; class Dormibacteria; order Dormibacterales; family Dormibacteraceae; genus CF-118. Next base: position 3,614 of record VBFW01000207.1, read on the forward strand.
ATCGACAAGGAACTTCTCGAAGTTCCATCCGACGTTGCCCGCCTTGCCGCCGTCATCGGGAGTTTCGCTGAGCAGCGCATACAGCGGGTGCTGCTCCGGGCCCTTCACATCGAGCTTGGCGAACAGCGGGAACGTGACTCCGAAGTTGATCTTGCAGAACTCCTGGATCTGATCCGCGTTGCCCGGCTCCTGGTGCCCGAACTGGTTGCAGGGAAAGCCGAGAACGGTGAAGCCGCGGTCTGAGTAGCGCTCGTACAGCGCCTCGAGCCCCGCGTACTGGGGAGTGAAGCCGCAGCGCGAGGCCACGTTCACAGCCAGCACGACCTTGCCCGAGTAGGTCGAAAGGCTCTCCGGCTTGCCGCTGAGGCGCGGCATCTCGATGTCGTAAACGGAGCTCGCCATCTCCAGAGTCAACGGCCCGAATGGACGGGTAATTCCGACGTCAGGCTCAGAGGAGCCGCTAGTGGAGCTCAGTCAGTCCGTTCCCCTCCATGCCTGGCTCAGCTTCACGCGCGTGCCGATGCGCATGACCGAGTTGGCGTAGATCCGGGCGGCAAGCGCGTTCAGCAGCCCGATCGCGACTATCGCCAGGACCACCGCCAGGATGACCTGCCACGCCTGAGCGTCACCGGTCGCCATCCGCGCCGGCATCAGGATGGGAGAGAGCGGGGGGATGATCGAGAGCGCGACTGCGAGCGGGTTTGTCGGATTCGCTTCGACCCAGAAAAAGGCCAGGTACGTGCCCAGCACGAGCATCGTCAGCGGGCTCGTCACCGATGCGAGGTCCTCCTGCCTGGAGACCAGAGAGCCCCCCGCGGCGTAGACCAGCGCGTACAGGACGAAGCCCAGCACGAACCACATCAGCCCACCCGCGATTGCGGTGAAGCCGACGTTGGGAACGCTGATCACGTGAGTGCGGCTGACCGCCACAAGCGCTGCCGCTCCCAGCAGCGTGAGCTGGAGAAAGCCGACCAGGCCGATGCCGACCACCTTGCCGAGCAGCAGCTGGCGCGGCCGCACGGTGCCGAGCAGGATCTCGATGATGCGGTTCGCCTTCTCTTCCACAACGCCCGCGGCCACGATCTGTCCGTACACGAGCAGCGCGGTGTAGAGCAGCGCGGCCACGAAGATGCCGACCACTGTCTGCTGGGTCTTCAGGGCCGCGTTGGGGTCGAGGAAGACGAGCTGGATCGACGCGCTTGCGACCGCGGTTTGCACCGCCGTCGGGTCAGCCCCCGCCGCGGTGAGGGCTCGGTTGAGCGCGACCTGCTTGACGATCGCATTGAGAGTTGCCGCGAGCGTCGGGTTCAGGTCGTCTTTCACCTCGACCTGCGGTGAGGCGGGGTCTCCGCTGATCAGAGCGTCCAGGCTGCCATTGCGCACCTTGTCCTCGCCGGTCCGGATGTCGGCAGGATCGTTGCGCTCGACCTTCACGTCCTCGGTGCGGGCCGCGGCGGTCAGCGGCTGCGCCAGCACCTGCGCCTGACCGACGAAGCCGACCTTCACGGTCGTCGTTGCGCGGCTGAAGACGAGCGCCTGCAAGACGATGTAGCCGGCAAGCAGGGCCATGAACAGGAGAGTCCCGATCACGAAGAAGCGGCTTCGGACGCGGGTCAGGAACTCGCGCCTCGCCACCAGCAGCACCGTGCGCAGGGCTTCGTTGCGAATCCGCCCGGGCTCAAGAAGGTGCAGCAACGCGGTCCTCCGTCATCGCTTCGCGGAATATGTCCAGCAGCGACGGCACGTCGCGCCGGAACTCGCGCACCGGTCCGGTCGCGAGCGCGGCCTGCAGCACTGCCTGGTCGGACGACGCACTCTCCAGCTCGATCAGCCAGCGCGTGCCGTCGTTCCGCACCACCTGCGCGCCGCTGAGCGAGCCAGTCCATCCGGCACGCGCCGACGGAGCATCGACCCAGAACCGGTTGGGGCCTCCCGAACGCAGCTCGTCGACGGTTCCACACGCGACCAGGTGTCCGCGCTGGATGATCCCGACCCGGTCGCTGATGCGCTCGACGAGCTCGAGCTGGTGGCTCGAGAAGATGACAGGCACGCCGGCCGCCGCGCGCTCGTGCAGGACCTTGCTCATCGAGTCGACCGCCTCCGGGTCGAGGCCGGCGAACGGCTCGTCGAGCACGAGCATCACCGGATCGAACACAAGGGCCGCGGCCAGCTGAACGCGCTGCTGGTTGCCGTGGCTCAAGCGCTGGATCTCGTCTTTGGCGCGATCCTTCAACCCGAACCTGTCGAGCCAGTGCGCCGAGGCCGCGGCTGCGGCGTCGGGAGCCGCGCCATGCAGCTGGGCGAGGTACGTCAGCTGTTCGCCCGCGCGCATCTTCGGGTAGAGCCCGCGCTCCTCGGGCATGTAGCCGATGCGCCTGCGGGTCTTGAACTCGATCGGAGCGCCGTCCCAAAGCACGTTCCCGCGGTCCGAGATGAGCACGCCCAGCACGATCCGCATCGTCGTGGTCTTGCCCGCGCCGTTGCTGCCCACGAAACCGAACACCTCGCCGGGGTGGACGTCGAAGCTGAGGCCGTCCACGGCCAGCAACGAGCCGTAGTGCTTGGTGATCCCCTCGAGCCGAAGCCCGCCGTCAGTGGTCAGGGTTTGCCCGGCCGGATGCCGCGAGCGGTGAGCGCGAATTTCATCAAGTGACGAAGCTATCACCGACGAGTCGTCAAACGTACGCTCGGGTGTCACCTTGAGCGCCCTTTCGACCACATCGATCACCATGGCGTTCAGGTCGGCCCGCGATCTGTCGAGCCCGACGCGGCCTGCCCCCACCTCGTCGAGCGTGATGAGGATCAACAGCAGCTGCTGCACTCGGGCGTGAACGGTCTAGCTCGCGCGCCGGCATGTCGCGCAATCACAATGCGAGGCATGGCCAACGACGTTTTCGAGGCGGTACGGACGGTGTTGGCGGTTCGTGAGTACGCAGACAAAGAGAT
>VBFW01000208.1 GCA_005880525.1 Chloroflexota bacterium
TAACCGCCCGAAGCGCGTTCCAGTCTACTTAGCCGCCAGCAGCCCCAGCGCAGCGTTCAGCTGAATGTCCTTGTCGATCCCAACCGTCGGCTGCACCACGTCGAACTCGTCGTTGCTGTTCGCCAGGGCGACCGAAAGGTCCGGAGTCAGGCCGACATGATCGACCGTCGTCCCGTCCGGCAGGTACCAGCGCTTGATCGTCAGGTGCAGGTCGCCCGCCGTCCCATTCTTGAGCGGGAAGTCCTGCTGCTCGGAGCCTTTGCCGAACGTCTTCGCGCCGACCAGCTTCGCCCGCTCGTGCACCTGTAGCGACCCGGCGACGATCTCGGCCGCGGACGCGCTGTTGGCGTTCACGAGAACTACCAGCGGAATCGAGGCCGCCGGGTGGGTACCCGACACGCTGTGCCGGGTCACTGAGCCGTTGCGTCCGTGCTCCTCGAACGTCTCCCCGCTCGCCACGAAGTCGCTGATCACGCTGTCGGCCTGGTCCACGAACCCGCCAGGGTTGTCGCGAAGGTCGAGCACCATGCTCTTCGAGGAAGCGAGGTTAGCCGAGAGCACCGAGGCGAAGTCGTCGAAGGTCGTGGACCCGAAGCTGTAGATGCGCACGTACAGAACGTGGTCGCCGATCACCGTGGATCGCACAGAGGGGACCTGGATCTCGGCGCGAGTGATGGTCACGTCGAAAGTCGACGTGTCGCGCTTGATGGTCAGCGTCACCTGGGTGCCGTCCGGCCCCTGAATCAAAGAGGTTGCCAGCTCTGCGGTCATGCCGCTGGCGTCACGCCCACCCACCTTCAGAACCTGATCCCCGCTCTGCAGGCCCGCTTTGGCAGCCGGCGAACCAGGCACCGTGCCCGTGATCAGCGGGTAGCTCGACCCAAAGGTGACGTAAACCCCGATGCCGGAGTACCGGCCCTCGTACGCCGCCTGCAGCTTCTTGTACTGGTCGGGGTCGTAGTACGCCGAGTACGGGTCGCCCAGGCTGGCCACCAGCCCGCTTATGGTCCCCTGCGACATCTTGGTCGTGTCCAGGTTGCCGTCCACGTACTCGGCCTGGATGACCCGGATGGCGTCCTGCAGCTCCGCGGTGTTGACGCGCCCCGTCTGGTGGTTGGCGATGTACGGGATCCAGTCCGGCAGCGCCTGGTCCGCGTAGACGCCCGCGCCGAAAGCGACCAGGCCCACCACGACAAAGGCGCCGCCCCGAAGGACGGCGCGAAGGATCATGTCAGCAGATTACGCTGCGGCCGCACCTCAGCAGCCAAGCCAGATGCACGGGTCCCTGTACTGGTTGTAGACGCGCACCTCGAAGTGCAGGTGCGGCCCCGTCGACCAGCCCGTCGATCCTTCGAATGCGATCGTCGTGCCGCGTGCGACGATCATGCCGCTGCGCAGCCCCGGCGCGTAACCGGCCAGGTGGCCGTACACGGTCGAGTAGCCGTTGCCGTGCACCATCAGGACCATGTTCCCGTAGCCGACCGAGCCGGGGTAGAGATAGACAACTCCGGTGTCCGCGGCCACGATCTGCGTCCCATACGGTCCCGCGATGTCGACCCCGGTGTGGATGCGGTGCGGGTACGGGCAGGCGGCGTCGTAGATCTCGAGGTAGAAGGTCGAGCAGCCAAACCCTTGCGATATGCAGCCGAATCCGCACCCGGGCTCGGGCCACTCGAACACTCCGGAGCCGCCGCCGGCCTTGACAGCGGCCGCGTCGTACTGCCGCGCCAGCGCCGCGACCTGGGCGTCGATGGCGGCGCGCTGCGCCACCAGCTCCGCGTACTGCCCCTGCAGCTGCACCTCCAGCTGCGCCGCCAGCGCAATGGCCGCCTGCTGCGTTTTCTTGTTCTTCTCGAGGTCGGCCTCTTCAGCCTGCTGCTGGAGCAGCAGCGCCGACACCTGCGACCGCTGCACGGCCAGGTCGGCCTGGGCGGAGGTCACCTGCGTGTGCTCGACGGCGAGCACATCGAGCAGCTTGCGATCCGAAGCCGCGATCTGCTGCGCGGCCATCATGCGGTTCACCAGGTCGTTGAAGCTAGAGGCCGTCAGCACGAGCTCGACGTAGTTCATCGGTCCGTGACCGTCCACATAACGCATGCGCTGGTCCAGCAGCTGGTCGCGGACCGCGACGTCGGCCTGCAGGCGTGTCAGCTCGGCCTGCTTGAAGCGGATGTCGCGGTCGAGCTGGACGATCTTGGCCTTGGTCTGGGCGATGAGCGCCTGCTGAGCCGCGATCTGATTGTTCAGGCTCTGGACCAGCGCGTACAGGGCGTTGATCTGCGCCTGCACGTCGTGGATCTGGTTCTGGATGTTCTGCAGCTGCCGCTGGTTGTTGACCTGCTGGTTGATGCCTCCGTTGTACGCAAGACACGCCTGGTACACGTCTGGCGGATCGCCCGGATAGCAGTAGATGGCAGTGGCCACGCGGCTCGAAGCCGGCAACCATGCCAGTGAGGCGATCGCGATGGCGGCGATGATGCGGGACTTCATGTGTTGTTGGACTACAGCCTCACGAAGCGGCGGACGCCAATATAGCTTCCGAGCGCGCCAAGTAGAGCCCCTCCAACGAGCAGATCGCGGGCCAGGCTCGAGATGAAAGTTGGGTCGTACGTGAGCGGGATGAACGTGATGTCGGCGCTGAAGCGCGAAACCACCGGCGGATACGCGATCACCAGCAGCGAAAGCGCGATCGCAGCCGCGATGACCCCGGTCATGATTCCCTCGAGCACAAACGGCCCTCGCACGAACCACTCGGTCGCGCCGACGAGCTTCATCACCTCGATCTCCTTGCGCCGGTGATACACGGCGGTGCGGATCGTGTTCATGACGATCACGATGGAGACGATGACCAGGATCGTCATCAGGCCGATGCCCGCGAAGCCAAGCCACTGTGAGAGCTGCAGCATTCTCGTGACGAACTCACCCTGGTAGTTGGTCGGGTCTGTCGGATCGACTCCCGGCCACTGCCGTGCCATCGAGTCGACGGCGGCCACGTCACTCAGCGACCGCACGCGCACCTCGAGCTTCGCGTCGAGCGGGTTGCCCTGGATCTGCTGCGAGAGAACCGCGTTGTTCGGGTCGCGGACAAATTCCGCGAGCGCCTCTTCCTTGGTCACGAACCTCACAGTCGCCACGCGAGGGTCGCCCTGCAGTTGCTGCTGGAAGGCGTACACGGAGGTGAGCGGCGTGTCGTCCGCGACGTTGATCGACATCTCGCTCACCTTCTCGCGGAATCCGTCGAGCACCTGCGAGAAGGCGTGGCCAACGAGCAGGTTCACTCCGGCGAGAATCAGGATGAGCGTGATCGAGACCACCGCGGCCAGGCTGACCGCGAGGTTTCGCCAGAAGCTCTGCCAGGCGCTATTGAGCGCGAATCTGAGGTTTCGAAGAATCGTCATGGTATCTGCCTGATCTGTCATCCCTCGCAATCTGTCCTGCGTCGATGGCCACCACGCGTCTGCGCAGCAGGTCGACAATCTCGCGGTTGTGCGTCGCCATCACGACCGTCGCGCCGCGCGCGTTGATGCGCATGAAGAGCTGCATGATCTCCCACGCGGTCGCCGGATCGAGGTTGCCGGTGGGCTCGTCGGCGATGATCATGCTCGGCGCGTGGACGAGAGCCCGCGCGATGGCCACGCGTTGCTGCTCGCCGCCGGAGAGGTTGGCCGGGTACGTGAGCTCCTTGCCCGAGAGGCCAACGGTGTCGAGCGCCTCTGCCACGCGGGTGCGAATGAAAGCGTCAGGCTGGCCGTGCACGCGCAGAGCGAAGGCCACGTTCTCGTAGATGGTCAGGTTGGGGAGCAGCTTGAAGTCCTGGAACACGAGGCCGACCTTGCGGCGGTAGAACGGCAGCTGGCGACGCTTCATGCGCCCGAGCTCCACGCCCTCGACGAAGATCTTGCCCTTGGTCGGCTTCTCCTCGCGGATGAGGAGCCTCACGAGAGTGGATTTGCCCGCGCCCGAGGGCCCGACCAGGAATACGAAGTCCCCTTCAGGCACGACGAGATTTACGTCGCGGAGGGCTTCAGTGCCGGTCGGGTATCGCTTCCATACATGCTGGAAGCTGATGACCGGCCGGGCGGTGAAATCCGGTGTTAGAACCATAAGCTGGGTTTTTTGCTGTGACGTCAGGCGCCGGCGGGCGCGCTGGGCTAGGTCGCCGGCAGTATAGCTCAGCCGGCCCAAAAGCTCCAAGCGGGAGGCCTCCAGCCTCTCCAGTAGCACCGGGGCTATTCAACGCGGCCGGCCGCGATTGCTTGCGGGCTCTCTAGTCCTTTCGGCCGTTCTGGCCGAGGCGCCAGCGCAGCCACGACTCGATGAAGGGGTCGAGCTCGCCGTCGAGCACGGCCTGGGCGTTGCCCAGCTCGAAGCCGGTGCGGACGTCCTTGACCAGCGTGTATGGCTGGAGCACGTAGTTGCGGATCTGGGAACCAAACTCGGCAGGCATCACCTGGCCGCGGATCTGATCGAGCTGCTTCGCCGCCTCGAGCTGCTGGCGCTGAAATAGTCGCGCCTTCAAGACCTTCATCGCCATCTCGCGGTTCTTCATCTGCGAGCGCTCGTTCTGGCACGTGACGACGATTCCCGTGGGGATGTGCGTGATGCGAACTGCCGAGTCCGTCTTGTTCACGTGCTGGCCGCCGGCCCCGGTCGACCGATACGTGTCGATGCGGAGGTCCTGCGCGTTGATCGCGATCGAGTCCTCGTCCGACTTCTCGAGCTCGGGCATCACCTCGACCAGCGCGAACGAAGTGTGCCGGCGGTGGTTCTGGTCAAAGGGTGAGATGCGCACGAGCCGGTGCACTCCGTGCTCGGAGCGCATGAGCCCGTACGCGCGCGAGCCGCTCACGATGAACGTGACGCTCTTCAGGCCGGCCTCCTCGCCGGGAGACTGGTCGATGATCTCAGTCGCGAATCGCTTGCGCTCCGACCATTTCAGGTACATGCGGAGCAGCATCTCGACCCAGTCCTGGGCCTCGATGCCCCCCTGCCCCACCGAGATCGTGATCACTGCGTTGTGCGTCGCATAGGGGTCCGTGAACAGCAGGTCCAGCTCGCGCGCCCTCAGCTCCGCGGCCACCGCCGCGCGCTCCTTGGCGATCTGCTGCCCCAGCTCGGTATCGTTCTCCGCAAGCTCGTCGAGCTCCACGAGGTCGCGAGCGCGCCGCTCGAGCCGGTCCCATCCGTTTACCAGCTCACGGCACTCCGAGGCCTCGCGCGCGAGCTCACGCGCGTGGTTGGTGTCGTCCCAGACTCCGGGCTGGGCTAGGAGCTGATCGAGCTCGTCAGCTCGCTTGAGCTTGCCGGGCAGGTCAAAGGTGCTCCTTGAGCTGCAGTATCCGGTTCAGGATCTCTTTGGGGTCGAGCTCAGCGTCCATTAGCAGTCCTCAAATCTAGCGTGGCAAGGTTGGTCCGGCTTCGCCGGACCATGACTCCACGCACATCTTCGCTCCGAATCGTGGCCAGGCGAGGGGGTTCTCCGCAAGGGGGACCTGTCCCCCTTGCGCCTTATCGTCCGTGGCAACGCTTGAATTTCTTACCCGAGCCGCACCAGCACGGATCGTTGCGGCCGATCTTAGCGTTGGGCGCTGAAGCGGATCCGGCAGCTGCGCCGACCGGGGTCGCCGCGCGCTTCCTCGGTTCTCCGTTCGAGCGCCCGCCCGAGCCGTCGAGCTCGCCCGGTCCGCTCTCCACGATCTGCCCCACCACCGGCTTGGGCGGGGGCGGCGCCTGGTTGCGCTGCACCTGCACGCGGAAGATGCCCGAGACGATCGAGCCCTGAATGCGGTCGCGCAGCTCGTTGAACATCTCGAACGCCTCGTTCTTGTACTCGACCAGCGGATCTCGCTGGCCGTACGCGCGCAGGCCGATGCCCTCGCGGAAGTGCTCCATCTGCGTCAGGTACTCCATCCACTGCCAGTCGATCGTCCGCAGCATCACGTCCTTCTCGACCAGCGGCATCAAGTCGGCACCGACCTCCTCGACTTTCTTGTCGTAAGCCTCGGCGGCGGCGGCGTTGAGATGCTCGGCCAGGCGCTCGCGGCCGTTGGCGAGCAC
>VBFW01000209.1 GCA_005880525.1 Chloroflexota bacterium
CGCCACGCGCATCATCACGCGCACGTCGTGCACGCGCACCACGTCGACGCCGCGGAGGATCGCGGCCGCGACTGTTGCCGCCGTCCCCTCGACGCGCTCGGTCACGGGCAGGTCGAGCAGCTTGCCGATGAACGACTTGCGCGAGGTGCCGATCAGGATCGGTTGACCGAGCTCGGCCAGCTCCGGTAGGCGGCGCATCACCTCCCAGTTGTGGTCGGCCGTCTTGCCGAACCCGATGCCAGGATCGACGAGCACTCGCTCGCGCGGCACCCCGGCTGCGATGGCGTTGTCGGTCGCGGCGCGAAGCACGCGCTTGATCTCATCCATGAGGTCGCCCGCGTATTCAGTGCCGTCCTGGTTGTGCATCAGCACCAGCGCGCAGCCGCGCCGCGCGGCGAGGTTTGCAAGCGCCGGCGATCGCTGAAGCGCCCAGACGTCGTTGAGGATCGTCGCGCCCGCGTCGACCGCGGCCTCTGCGACCTCGATCTTGTACGTGTCGATCGAGACTGGCACGCCGGACCTCTTCACGAGCGCCTCGACCACCCGCTCGGTGCGGCCGATCTCCTCGGGTACGCCGATCGGCTCGTGGCCCGGACGCGTCGACTGGCCGCCGACGTCGAGCATTGCCGCGCCCTCGCGCGCCATAGCCAGGCCCTGCGAGATGGCGCTCTCGGGATCGTCGAGCCCGTCACCGCTGAAGGAGTCAGGGCTCGTGTTGACGATGCCCATCACGTACGTGCGAGAACCCCAGTCGAATCGGTGACCGGCGATCTCGGCGCTCAGCATTGGCCGATTATGCTGCGGTCGTGCGGCTATCCGAGATCGCGCGAGGGGTGTCAGGCGCAATCGTGGAAGGCGATGGCGGCGCTGAGATCAGCGGCGTCCAGCCTGACTCGCGGCGCGTGAAACCGGGCGACCTGTTCGTGGCGGTGCCGGGCATCCGTGCGGACGGTCACGCGTTCATCGCCGACGCGGTCGCGGCAGGCGCGGCCGCGGTGGCCGTGCAACCCGACGCCCAGGTGCCAGATGGCGTTGCCGCGGTCCGGGTTCCCTCCACGCGCTCCGCGCTGGGCGAGCTGGCTGCGGAGTTTTACGGACGCCCCGCGCGCCGGCTGAGGGTCGCGGGCATCACCGGCACCGACGGCAAGACCACGACCACGCACATGGCAGAGCACGTGCTGCAGGCCGGCGGCATCGTTGCGGGCGCGATGAGCACCATCGCTTACAGCGTGGCCGGCCGAGAATCCGACAACACAAGCGGCCAGACCACTATCGAAGCTGATCAGATCCAGGCATGGCTCAAGCAGATGGTCGACGCGGGTGTCCGCTGCGCCGTCATCGAAACGACGTCACACGCGCTCGTGCAGGAGAGGGTCAACGCATGCGACTTCGACGTTGCGGCCTTCACCAACGTCGGTCACGACCACCTCGATTACCACGCGACCTGGGAGGAGTATCTCGAAGCGAAAGCGCGGCTCATCGACCTCGCAGCGAAAGCTGCGGACAAAGGGATCGAGAAGACGGCTGTGCTGAACCGCGACGACCCGAGCTACGAGCGCCTGTCGCACCGGGCGATCTCGCGGCGTTGGTCGTACGGCCTCACGACCGCCGCTGACCTCCATCCGCTCGAGCTCGGCATTACCGACACAGGCTCGCATTTCCGTTTGAAGACGCCGCTGGGCGAGACGTACGTGACCCTCGCGGTGCCTGCGCGTTTCAACGTCTACAACGCCATGTGCGCAGCCGGCGTTTGCCTCGCGCTCGGCGTTCCGCTCGAAGATGTGGGCAAGGGGCTCGCGAGCTTCGAGGGGGTGCGCGGCCGTCTCGAGCGCGTCGACCTGGGCCAGGACTTCCGGGTGTTCATCGACTTCGCGCATTCCGCCGGTGCGCTGGCGAGCGCGCTCGTCGAGCTGCGTCCGTTCACGCAGGGCAGGCTCATCGTCGTTTTCGGGTCCACGGCACGCTCTGACCACGACCGCCCTGGCATGGGACGCTCGGCCGCGCAGTTCTCCGACTTCTTCATCATCACGACGGACGATCCGCTGGACGAGGATCCTGTCGAGATCGCGCGCGACGTGCAGTCGGGCGCCGAGGGCAAGGCGCCGGGCCTGGACTACGAGATCGTCATCGACCGCCGCGCCGCGATCCGCCGCGCGATCGAGCTTGCCCGGCCGCGCGACACCGTGCTGCTCGCCGGCAAGGGCCACGAGCGCTCGATGCGCGTGGCCGGAGGCTCAGAGCCGTGGGACGAGCGGGCGGAAGCTGAGGCCGCGATCAGAGAGAGGCTGGCCGCCGCGCGCTAAAAACCCCCGCCGACCATGCGCACGATCTCGACCACGTCGCCCGCGCGCAGCATGATCTCGCCATAGCGATCGCGCTCGACGATCTCTCCGTTGTGCTCGACCGCGACCGATCTCGGGTCGACGCCTAGCCCGGCCAGGTAGCCCAGCAGCGGAGTGGCCTCGTCGAGGTCGACGTGCCTACCGTTGATCTGCAGCGCGATCACCTGAATAGCGTGATCGCCGCGTAGCCCGCCGCGCCGGCTTTCGCGCATTCGTCCGCGCGCTCGGAGGTCACGCCCCCGATCGCGAGCACCGGTATGTTCACGGCTCGCGCGACATCGGCGAGCGATCGAATGCCCTGAGGCTTCTCGTCGGGGTGGCTGGGGCTCGGCCACACCGGCCCGAAAATCACGTAGTCCACGCCCTCCCTCTCCGCGGTCACCGCCGCGTCGATGGCATGCACCGACCGCCCCACCAGGCGCTGGCCCATCAGCGTTCGCGCCTCCGCCACGCTGACGTCGCGCTCAGGCAGGTTCACGCCGGCGGCGCCGGCGGCCAGCGCGACGTCACATCGCGAGCTCACGACCACAGGCACTGACGCTTGCGGTACCAGCGCGTTGGCCTCGCGCTCGAGCTCGCGGGCGGTGAGATCTGGAGCGCGGAGCTGCAGGATGGTTGCGCCCTTCTCGATCGCTTTCAGGCCGGCTTCGGCGCTGGCCACGACCGCCATCGCGACCGGCGTGACTAGGACGGTCGCGAGATACCCCCGGTCGGTGAGCTGGCGGTCGCGTCCGCGCGACGAGGGATGCGGCCGGCGCTGAACGCCTTGCGACCTGCCTGCACTCCATCCCTGATGGCCTCTGCCATCATCACCGGGTCGCGCGCCATCGCGATCGCGCTGTTGACGAGAACCGCGTCCGCCCCAAGCTCCATCGCGAGCGCGGCGTCGGACGGCGCGCCGATCCCGGCGTCGACGACGACCGGCACCTTCGCGTCGTTGATGATGATCCGGATCTGCTCGAGCGTCTGCAGACCCTGGCCCGAGCCGATGGGCGAGCCCAGCGGCATCACCGTCACCGTGCCCAGCTCCTCGAGCTTCTTCGCAAGCACGGGGTCGGCGTTGATGTAAGGCAGCACCTGGAACCCCTCAGCGACCAGAACGCGCGCTGCCTTCAATGTCTCCTCGGGGTCGGGCAGCAGGTAGCGCGGGTCGGGGATCACCTCGAGCTTTACCCAGTCGGACAGGCCCATCGAGCGCGCCAGCCGCGCGATCCGGATCGCCTCGTCGGCGGTGCGGCAGCCGGCCGTGTTGGGGAGGATGCGGAACCGGCGCCAGTCGATGACGTCCAGGATCGTCTTCTTCTTGGGGTTGTCGAGGTCCAGGCGTCGCAACGCGACGGTGACCAGCTCGCAGCCCGAAGCCTCCAGCGCGGCGACCATCGTGGCGTCGTCGGAATACTTGCCTGTACCCACGAAGAGGCGCGAACGCAGCTCGGCGCCCGCGATGACCAGGGTGTCCGGCTTGGTGGCTGTCTGCACGACAGCCCAACAATACGTCGGCCGAGGCCGCGGCTAAGGAAGAGGCTGCTGCGTGATGAGCGCCTTGTCGCGCTCGTAGGTGAGGCGCTTCACGGCATCAGCAACGGGCAGCCACGCCATGCGGTCGACCTCGCCGCCCGGCCTGAACCGCCCGCTGATGACCTCCATCACCCAGTAGCACGCGAGCTTGTTGCGGCCGCGCCGGTCGACGTACGCGGTGCAGCCCACAGGCCGCCCCAGCTCGCATCGAAAGCCCGTCTCTTCCTTGACCTCGCGGAGCGCGCACTCCTCGGGAGTTTCGTCGGGATCGACCTTGCCCTTCGGGAGGGTCCAGTCGTCATACGCGGGGCGATGCACGACAACGATCTCGGTTTCGCCTGATGAGCCTTCACGACAGACGACGCCGCCGGCCGCCTTGACGACGTTTACGTCTGTCAATTCGAGGATCTTTGTGGCCACGCTTTGCTCCTTCGTCTGGTGCGACGTTGTGCGGTGATCAGAGTTTAACCGTCACAAGCCTCGACCAACAACGGACTTCGTCATCCATGAAGGCCCGCGGTGCTGAGGATTGCGAATGTCACCCAGGCGATGATGGCGGCGCACGGAATCGTCACGATCCATGCCGCGATGATGTTGGCGCCGATGCCCCACCTGACTGCTGACAGCTTTCGGCTCGCGCCGACTCCCATGACCGATCCGGTGACGACGTGTGTCGTGCTCACTGGAAGACCGACGAGGGTCGCCACCTGGATCACGGTCGCGCCTGTCAGCTGAGCTGACATGCCGGTGGCCGGGTCGAGCTTCAAGATGTTCCACCCGAGCGTGCGGATGATTCGCCAGCCTCCTGCATAAGTACCGAATGCGATCGTCGCCGCCGATAGGAAGACAACCCACAGCGGCACCTGGAACTTGGGGATATCGCCGGCGGCGACGAGCGCCAGCGTCATCGCCGCCATCGTCTTTTGCGCGTCGTTGGCGCCGTGCGAGTACGAGACGAAGGCGGCCGTCACCACCTGGAGCATCCGGAATGTGCGATTCAGCCGCACCGGTCTGAACTTGAACTGGTGGATGACCAGCAGGAGCCCCGTGATAAACGCGGCTCCCACGACAAAACCGATCGGCGGCGAGATGACCAGGCTGGCCACCTGCTTGGCCAGCGCGCTCCATCTGACGCCATCCAGACCGTGAGCCGCAGCGATGCCCGCGCCGCAGAGGCCGCCGATCAAAGCGTGCGTGGAGCTGCTCGGCAGCCCGAGATACCACGTGATGAGGTTCCAACAGATCGCGCCAAGAAGGGCGGCCATGATCACGACCAGGCCCGCCTTGAACGCCAGCGTGCCCGCGATCGTGTTCGACACTTTGGCCTGAAAGAAAGCCACGGTGACCACCGCGCCGACGAGGTTGAAGACGGCGGACAGCACCACCGCCGCCTGGGGAGAAAGCGCGCGGGTGGATATCGACGTGGCGATCGCGTTCGCGGTGTCGTGGAAGCCGTTGGTGAAATCGAACGCGACCGCGATGCCGATGGTGACCCACAGCAGGACCGCGGTCGCGTTCATCTGCTGGAAACGCTGTGCGGGCTCGTCAGTGCTATGCGGGTCAGGTGTTCTTGATCGAGAGAGTCTCGATCACTTCCGCGCAGTGCTCGCATTCGTCCATGGTCTCTTCGAGCAGCGCGTAGACGTCCTTCCACTTGATCAGGTCGGCCGGGGCGAGGTGGTCGTTGAAGAGCTCTTTCAACGCCTCCCTTGTGATGCGGTCGCCTTCGTTCTCGAGGCGGTGGATTTCCTTCAGTAGCGGTTCCACACCGTTGAAGTCTTCGAGCCGCCCGAGTGCCTCCTCCAGCATCTTGCCGGCGCGCTCCAGGCACTCGCCTATCTCTTTCGCCTGGTCGGTGATGTGGCCGATGTTGTACAGATCGATCTTGTCGGCCACCTCCTCGGCCAGGTCCACGACCTCGTCGAGCGAATGGGCCAGCAGGAGGATGTCCTCCTGATCGATCGGCGTGACGAACGTACGGTTCGTGAGCCGGTAAATCTCGTGGGTGACGTTGTCCGCCTGGTGCTCGAGGTCGCGTAGCCGCGGGTGCCGGCTGCGGCCTTCGAGCATCGACTTGCTGAGATCGGAAAGGGTCTCACTCAGCAGCTCTCCCTGCTTCCGAAACAGTTCGTAGAAACGGCGCTCCGTGGGCACCAGGCTGAGTTTCATTCAGGCCACCCCGTCTAAA
>VBFW01000381.1 GCA_005880525.1 Chloroflexota bacterium
TTGATCAGCGGATCGACGATCTCCCACGAGAGCTCGATCTCCTCGCCGCCAGGAAACGCCGAGTGCCCGCCGGCGATGACCTCGCTGAGCACGTTCTCGTACGCGTCGGGCAGGGCTATGCGCGTCAGCCGCGAGTAGTCGAGCCGCATGCCCGCCGGCACCATCTCGAACCGAACGCCCGGACGCTTGGCGCCGATGCGCAGCGTGATCCCCTCGTCCGGCTGGATGCGGATGACGATCAGCGTGGCGATGCCGCGCTGCCTGCGCCCGCCGACGCGGAGCATCGGCGCGTCGCGCAGCTTGATGACGATCTCGGTGGCGCGTCGCTTCAGGGCCTTGCCAGTGCGCACGAAGATGGGCACTCCATCCCACCGCCAGTTCTCGATGCGCACACGCGCCGCCGCGTACGTCTCGCGGCGCGAGTCGGGCTCAACGCCCCTCTCATCGAGGTAACCCTCGTACTGCCCGCGAACCGCGAACGTGGGATCGATCGGCGACATCGCGCGCAGCGCACCGCGCTTGGCGCGGCGGATGTAGTCCGAGTCGAAGGTCGTCGGCGGCTCCATGGTGACAAGCGCAAGCAGCTGAAGGACGTGGTTCTGGATCATGTCGCGCACGGCGCCGATCTGGTCGTAGTACCCGGCGCGCGACCCGATGCCCTCCTCCTCGGCCGCGGTGATCAGGATCGTGTCGACCAGGTTGCGATTCCACACTGGCTCGAACAGAGAGTTCGAGAACCTGAACGCGAGGACGTTCTGGACGGTGTCCTTGGCGAGGTAGTGGTCGATGCGGAAGATCTGCTCCTCGTCGAAGGCAGCCGCCAGCTGGGAGTTCAACTTCCTCGCTGACGCGAGGTCGTGGCCGAGCGGCTTCTCGACGACGATCCGGCGTGACGGATCGCCCCACCCATTCGGCACTGGCCGCGAGCTCGCTGCTGCCGCTGGACTGGTTGACGAGGGCGCGAAACTCGTCGCGCGTCTGCTCGCTGCGTCCGGCGCCGATCACGCGCAGCGCCGTTCCATTGCGCGCTGCGAGGTGCTTCAGCGACGGAAGGATCTTGCGGCGCGCCAGGTCTCCCGACGCTCCGAAGATGACGAGATCGACGCCCCCTGCGGCCATGGCTGAAATGCTAGACGGGCGTGTCCTCGACCACCGCGGTGGCAGCGATGTCGTCGTGCGCCGGATAGCGTCGCAGCGCTGAGAGCGGCAGCGCGGCGAGCCTCAACGCCGACTGGAGGAGCGAAAGTCGCGAGCCGTCGATTGCGACAACTCGCTGACTCATGACGCGTCCGCCCAGCGTCCTGCCCGACGCCGTCCAGCAAGCGAGGTGATACCCGATTGCGATGCCGGTGAACGCGCGCACACGCTGCCGTCGCGCGAACACGAGCGCCATGCCTGCGCACACCGCGGCGTCGATCGCGGCCGCGGCCACTCGCGATGCGAGCGCCGGCTGCACTTTCTGCGGCGGCAATCCTGCCAGCCGCAGAAGCTGCACCCGCACCAGGCCGTGATGCAGTCGCAGTTGCGTGGCTTCGTAGATGCGTCGCGGCAACATCGGTTGGTAGCCGTCCAGCTTCGCTCTCAATTCGCCGCCGGCCGATTCGATGGTGAACCGGCCGCCGGCCGACCCCACGAGCAATCCGCCGTCGATCGGCCATGACACGGAGGTTGAGGACATCTTCGGCGGGCCGAACGTGATGAGCCGGATGGGACCAAGGCACAGGGAGCGATCCCGCAAGCGAATCAATCCGAGCGTGACAGTGGTGATGCTGGGCAAGAAGGTAGTGCGCAGAAGGTCGCCACCCAGCGATGTCGAGCTCGCAACCGAGTCTTCCACCGTTACCGTGCCGTCCACCCAGCGCATCGCTTCTAATCTTCGACGTATTGCCCAGGCTCGAGCTGTCAGTCCCGATCACGGTCGGCGCCTCGCCTGACAAGGCCTTCGACTTTTTCGCCGACCACCGCCACGTCGCGCAGGTGCTCGAGGGGATCAGCCGCTGGGACCCTGTCAGCGCGCAGACGCAGGGCGTCGGCGCCCGCTACGCGGTCGAGATGTCCGCGCTGGGATTTCCGCTTCGCAGCATCCTCCGCGTGGATCGGTGGCGGCGGCCGCACGAGATCGGCTGGGTCTCCGAGTCCGGGCTGATCAAGCAGCGGGGCAGCTTCACATTCGCCAGGCTCTCCGCCGGGGGCACGCGGATCGTCCTCCGGATCGAGTACACGCCCCCCGCGTCGCTGCTCGGTGCCGCGGTGGCGAGCCGGCTCGACGGCTTCGTGCGCAGGCGGCTGGCAGCCGCCATGGGCCGAATTCGAGATCCACATCTCGCTTCGCGGCAAAAACGGTGCTGGCGCGTCGCGATCCCCGCGCCGCTTTCTTCGTCGACGGCGGCGCACGGGCCGTGGTGCTTCGAGGCACCATGGAGGTCTTCGACCCGATTTCCCTCACGTCGCAGGTGCGCGCGCTGCTCGGCGGCCCCGGCTTCTACCTCGGAATGGCCGGATACACGCTGAAGAACGCTCCCTTTGTCGCGGGCTACATGCTCGACCTGGTGCGCATCCCGCGCGAGTGGCTTCCGTACAACCGCGTCGTCCTCTGCCTCCGGCCTTCGGAGGCGGAACTGATCGACGTCAATGCGTTTCCTGAAGCGCAGTCCGCGCGGGTGCCCGGCGTGCCCGTCGAGATCGGGCGCCGGCTCGCGGGGGTCACGCGCGGCTACGCGTGCTGGCTGGAAGGAGCCAGGCCGGTGATCGAGCCCGCGCTGTGGGAGGCCGACCGCGGACGGATCACCGTCGCCGCCGCGGGCGGCCGTCATCCGCGCGCCGGCGCCAGCGGAGCGCTCGTGATCGAATCGCACCACAACTACCGGCCGTCGTTGATGGTGGGCGTGTGTTTGCGCGGCCGATTCCTAGGCACGATGGGCCGCGAGGCCATCGCCGAGCGTTACGGCCTCGGACTTGGCGATGTGCCTCCGGC
Organism: Chloroflexota bacterium; assembly: GCA_005880525.1. GTDB lineage: Bacteria > Chloroflexota > Dormibacteria > Dormibacterales > Dormibacteraceae > CF-118. Next base: position 2,975 of record VBFW01000381.1, read on the forward strand.
GCGCGAGCTGCAGACCGAACGCGTGACGGCGTGGCGCGGGTTCAACGTCATCAGCTCAGTGCCGAAGGGCGCGCGTCACCTGCGCGTGGCCGAAGGATGAGCCTCCCGAAACCCGCCGCGCCGGATCTCCATGTGAAGCGATGGACCGCCGGCAAGTGGTCCGAGTCGCCCGATGCGGTCGTGATGGAGGAGCCGCTGCAGCTGCTGCTCGACGGAGAGCCTCTGTCGGTGGTCATGCGCACCCCCGGCAACGACATCGAGCTGACGATCGGCCTGCTGTTCGCGGAGGGAGTGATCCACTCCGCGAAGGACGTGAAGACGGTGCGCATCAGCGCCGAGGCGGGTGAGGACGAGAGCACGATCGATGTCGATGGGAGCGTCGTTGAATCAAACGTCATCGACGTGCACCTGGTCGGACAGCCCGACCGCCGGCCCGAGCGGTCGATGCTCGCCAGCTCCGCGTGCGGCGTGTGCGGCGCGGTGATGATCGAGGATCTCCGCCGCGGGCTCTCGCCACTCGGCGAAGGTCCGCTCGTGCAAGCCTCGGTCCTGCCGGGCCTGGTGGATGCGTTGCGTGCGGGCCAGGGCGTTTTCGAGCGCACGGGCGGGTTGCACGCGGCGGGTCTTTTCTCACCCGACGGCTCGTTGCTTTGCCTCCGCGAGGACATCGGCCGGCACAACGCGCTGGACAAAGTCGCCGGCCGACGGCTGCTTGATGGCAAGCTGCCCGCCTCCGACTCGGTTTTGGTGGTCAGCGGGCGCGCCGGCTACGAGATAGTGCAGAAGTCGATCGCGGCGGGCATCCCCGTGCTCGCCGCCGTGGGGGCTCCGTCGAGCCTGGCGGTGGCGCTGGCTCGGGAGTTCCGCCAGACGCTCGTCGGATTCCTGCGCGGCGAGCGCTTCAACGTGTATTCCGCGCC
>VBFW01000054.1 GCA_005880525.1 Chloroflexota bacterium
GACGCCATCGCTCGCCGCAACACGCTGAGCGACGCGCTCGGGCTTCCGTTCTCGCACTTCGCGGAGCGCGCCGCGTCCGAGCGCGCCCGCGCGATCCTGCACGCGCTCGACCTGGGCCGCTACCGGGACCGGCTCGCGGCTGACCTGCCCGCAGGCATCCAGCGGCGCGTGGAGCTTGGCCGCGCGCTCGCGATGCGGCCGAAGCTCGTGCTGCTCGACGAGCCGGCCGCAGGCCTCGACGCCGGTGAGACGGAGCATCTCGCGAAGCTGCTGCACACGGTCCGCGAGCGATTCCGCGTGTCGATGCTGCTGGTCGACCACGACATGAGCCTTGTCATGCGCGTGTGCGACTACATCTATGTCCTCGACTTCGGCAAGGTGCTGTCGCGCGGCGAGCCGCCCGTCGTTCGCAACGACCAGAAGGTGATCGCCGCGTACCTTGGCGAGCCAACGCCGGAGCTGCTCGAAGCCTCGCCCCCAGTCCCGGAGCCGGTGATCACCACCACGATCCCCAGCGCTCCGCAGCTTCCGCGCACTGACGCCGTCGAGGTGGCGCGTGCGACCGGCACGCTGCTCGAGGTCACCGGGATGGCCGCCGGCTACGGCCACCTCGAGGTGATCCGTGACATCAATCTGACGGTGCAGGCGGGTGAGGTGGTGGCGTGCATTGGCGCCAACGGCGCCGGCAAGACGACCACGCTGCGCGCGATCTCGGGAGTCATCAGACCACGCGCGGGTCGCGTCACATTTGGCGGGCACGACATCACCGGCGCGCGGCCAGAGCGCATCTCTCGCCTTGGCCTGGCGCATATTCCGGAAGGCCGCGGCCTCTTCCCGCGACTCAGCGTCGAGGACACGCTGCGCCTCGCGGTCGACGCCGCCGCGGGCAAGCCCGAGCGGCTGGAAGGGGCCTACGACGTCTTCCCGCGCCTGAAGCAGCGACGGCGCCAGGCGGTGGGCACGCTGTCAGGCGGGGAGCAGCAGATGGTGGCGATGGCTCGCGCGATCCTCACCCAGCCGCGTCTTCTGATGATCGACGAGATGTCCCAGGGCCTGGCGCCGACCATCGTGCGCCAGCTGTTCCAGATGGTCGACGTGTTCCGCCAGCAGGGCACCGCGGTGCTGCTGGTCGAGCAGTTCGTCGAGTCCGCGCTCGCGGTCGCCGACCGCGCGTACATCTTCGAGCACGGCACCATCACCCACGAGGCGCCGGCCGAGGAGCTCCGCCGGGATCGCGGTCTCATATCCGGCTCATACCTCGGTTCCGCCCCGGACTTGACAGAGGCCATCGAGGTTGCAGCCAACGGGAATGGCCATCACCGCGTCACCGACCCGCAGCTCATGGAGATCCTCTCGATGAAGGTGCCGGCAGAGGTGAAACGGGCTCTGGAGGAGCGCGCGGAACGCGAGGGCCGTTCCGCCGGCGCGATTGCGCTGGAGCTGCTCGAGGAGGTCAACCACTCGCAATGAAGTTGCCATTTCTCGTGCCGCGCCGGCTTGCGGCCGTCATTGCGCTTGCGTGCTTCTTCGCCACGCCGGTCACGGCGCTCGCTCAAGTGCCTGCCAGCATCGGCAGCTTCGTCAGCTACGGGTACGGCACGGGCGTGCACACCATCGACAGCACCAATGCGTTCCCGAACTTCGAGAACGGCGCCGTCAACAATCACTACCCGCTGGCGCAGGTCGAGCAGGACGCGTCGCCGTCATCGGCCGCACGGGCGACGTTCTCGGACAGTGGTCCGATAGCCGCCACCGCGGGATCTCAGTACAACCAGAGCTGCAGCGCTGGCAATCCGCCGCCCCCGCCGAGCGTGTGCCAGAACCCGAACAACCAGGTGCCATACGCGGACTCGAACTATCCGGGCGGACCCGGCAGCGCGCACGTCGATTCGTGCGGCGGCCAATCCGCCTGCCCGAGCGCTCGCGGCGACAGCGACGCGTCCGAGCTTGGTGCCAATGCCTCGGGCCTTTACGCGGGCGGCGGCACACAACCGTTCAGTGGAGCCGCCTCCTGGAGCCGCACCTATGTGTCCTCGAGCGGCGTTCTCACGGTGATCACACACTCCGAGGTGCAGAACTTCGTGATCGGCACCGTCGCCATCTCGAAGGTGGTTGTCGACACCATCGTCACAGTCACCAACGGCTCTGCTACGGCCGACGCGCATGTGACCGTCGGCTCGGTGACCGTCAACGGCCAGCCCGTGAGCATCACCGACCAGGGCATCACCGTGCAGCAGAAGTCCGTGAGCTGCCCCTCCACGCCAGGCGGCGGCGTGCTGCCGACGCCTCCTGGCGGCCTGTTGCCGAGCCCGCCGAGCACCGTTCTGCCGAGCCCGCCCGCGCTGCCGGGGGCCGAAAGCAGCTGCGTGCCGGCGGCGGACGCGACGTACGTGAAGGTCTACGTGGTCCACCCGGTCAAGACCGTCAGCGGCACGCACGCGATCATGGCCGCGAGCGGGATGCACGTCCTGGTCACGCACCCGACGCCGGGGCCCGGCGTGCCGCAGCAGTCGACCGAGTACGTGCTCGGTGAGGGCTACGCGGAGGCGAGCACGGGCAGCGGCAGCGGGGGCTTCCCCGGCGGCGGCTTCGGGTTCACCGGCGGTGACTTCGGCTTCAACGGACCGAATGGCGATAACGGACTGGGCAGCCCGAACTCGGCTGCCAACGTCGCCCACGCGATCTTCTCCAACCGCTGGTGGCCGCTGGTGCTGCTCTTCCTGACGCTCGAGGCGCTCATCCTCGGCTCCGCTGCGGCATGGGTCTGGGCCCGCAACGCGCCGCGCGAGGACGTCGTCGACGAGGTGCTCGCGCCGTGAGCACGATCGCCTGGAACGCCGCCCGGCTGCGCAAGCGACGGCCTGCGCGCGCCTTCTGCGAGCTCGACGGCTGGAGCTTCGACCCGCGCTACACCGAGGGCCGGTGCCCTATCTGCGGATGGGTCGCGCCCGGCGCTCCGGAGGCGCCTCTGTGGCTCACGCTGGCTCGACGGTTCGAGTGGGAGCTGGCCGGCCTGGTCGTGCTGGTGGCGGTGCTGGCCTTCATCGCGGTCACGGTCATCCATGCCGCGGGCTACCGCGTCCCCTGGTTCGGCGCTCCTGTGCACGCCGCGCCGGCGACCATCGCGTCGCAGGCGCGAACCAACGCATCGCCGTCCTCACACAGTCCGAAGGCCACGACCTCGCCGAAGCCTTCGACCAGCCCGAGCCGAAAGCCCTAGCGCTTCAGGCGCACCTCGAAGCCATCGCGCGACTGCCGCACCTCGACGTCGCCTGCGCGCACGCGCACGCCCGCGCCGTCACGTCTCACGATCACGGAACCGTCGAACACCAGCTCGTCGAACTGGTCGCGGTTCTTGCCTGCCATGCGCACGATCACACCGCCCTGACTCGTCCACACGCCCTGCCCCGACGACCTGAAGCCGTCGGTAAGCAGCTCGCCCACGCGCTCCGGCATCGCGGGCGGTGAAGGCACCACCCGAAGCAGCGGCTTGCGCGGCGCCTGAGCCCCAGCCGCCTTCTCTCCAGGCTTTGCGGCCGGCCTGCGCGCTCGAGCCTGCTCGAGCGAGAGGCGCAGCAGCTCCGAGCCCTCCTCCTGCTCGAAGAAAGCCGACGAGATGCGGCTCTGGTCGCGCGACCTTCTTATGCAGTTGGTGCAGTCGGCAGGCATCTCGGAAGCCTCGAAGGAGCCGTCACCGAGAACCTGCCCGCACAGCGTGGTCACCTGGCCTTTGCGCGGCACGCGCGGAGTCAGATGAATCCGCCCGCCAGTCTTTCGCTGCACCGATTCCAGCCGCACCACGGCCTCTCGAGTATGCGATGGCCGCCAGCCTGGCCGCGATCCGCTCGTTCAGCAGCCCGCGCACCGCGAGCGTCGTGCGCCGGCGCGCGATGTCGGCGGCGGTGCATGCCCACTCGGCCTCGACCGCGTACGCGGCCTGCGCCCACACGTCTGGGCCGCCGGGGTGAATCCGCACCAGCCCGTCTGGCATCGTGGCCGCCAGATCCAGGACCCGGCCGGCCTCATCGCCGTACAGGCGCTCGATGTGATCGGCCACATCGAAGTCGAGGCCTGCGCCTGCGATGCGCGGGCTCCAGCCAGTACCCGGCAGGCGGCTCGAGTCCGGCACGAGAAGCCCCAGCCTGCCGTCGAGCACGCGGCTCAGCGCGTGCAACGCGATCAGCCGGTGCGTGGTCAGCTTGCCGCCGGCCACCGAGATGAGGCCGCCGCGGCTGACGTCGACCATGTGCTCGCGCCGCGCATTGGCGACGTCGCAATCTCCGGCCGGCAGGGCGCGCAGGCCGGCGATCTCGAACTTCACGCGGTCACGCGCCAGCATCTCCCTCGGCAGGAATCCGGATGCCTCCTCGAGCACGGTGCGCGCGTCCGCCTGCGTCACCTCGACGCGAGACGGGTCGCCCGTGAACAGCGTGTCGGTCGTGCCGAGCATCAGCATCCCCTGCCAGGGGATGCCAAGCGACACGCGGCCGTCGCCGAGCGGCAGCGCAACGCCCGCTTTCCACTCATCCTCGAGCGGCAGCAGGAGGTGGATGCCCTTGCTGAGTCGCACCAGCGGCGCCGCTGCCGGCTCATCGAGCCGGCGCACGTGGTCGACCCAGGGACCTGCCGCGTTGATGACGTACCGCGCGTGAACCTCAATCGGGCCGTCGTCACCCGCGTGGATCGCGACCGCACCGCCGCGGTTGTGGCGCAGGTCGAGGCCTGTCACCCGCGCGTGGTTGAGCACGAGCGCGCCCGCCTTCGCCGCGCCCTTGACGGTGGCGAGAACGAGCCGCGCGTCGATGGTCTCGGCCTCCTCGAACACTCCGCACATGCGCAGGTCGTCCGAGCGCAGCGAAGGAACGAGGCGGCGCGCAGTCGTCTGGCTGATCAAAGCCGCCCGTCCTCCGCGGCCGGCCAGCGACTTGTAGAGAAGGATGCCGGCGGCGATGCTGCCCGGCCCTTTGGCCGCGTCGCGATAGGACGGCAGCAGGAATGGCATCGGCCTGACGAGGTTCGGAGCGACCGATTCGAGCAGCATCGTCCGCTCGCGCTGCGACTGGCGCACCAGCGCGATGTCGCCCATCGGGAGGTAGCGGAAGCCTCCGTGCACGAGCTTCGAGGACGCGCTCGAGGTGGCCCCGCCGAAATCTCCGGCGTCCACCAGCGCGACGCCAAGACCGCGACGCGCGGCTTCGAACGCGATGCGTGCACCGATGATGCCGCCGCCGATCACGAGCAGCTCGGCCTGACCGTGGCGAAGACGCTCGAGAGTCTCAGGCCGCTGCATTGGCATACACCTCCGAAGCGACCGCGTTCGCGATTCGCTCCAACGATCCGGAAGGCAGCTCTGGGTAGGCGGGCAGGAAGACGAGCCTCGACATCGCTTCGCGCGCGAGCAGGGGCTCGAGGTCGGGCCTGCCGGCCGGGGCGGCGATCGCGCTGACGCTGCTCGCCTTACGCGCGGCGTCGAAACCCGCGGCGCGGACCGCGTCGATGAGACGCGAGGGGTCTGGCGCAGACACCGGAAACAGCCAGTGCGTGTGGTCGAGCGCGCGGCCGCCGATGTGCATGCCCGGCGGCAGCATGGCCGCGAGCCTTTCCCCGGACATCGCGCGAGCGTCGAGCCGCGCGTAGTCGAAGTTCTTCAGCCGGCGCTCGAGCAGCCTCAGCAGAGGCGCCCCTGGTCGCTGCTCCAACCGGCCGACGAGCTGATCGGTGCCGGCGGCCGGGAACGCGCGCACGGCGGAGTTGATCTTGCGGTCGAAGTCGTCGCCGGCCGCGCGCGCAAGCAGCGCGTAGGGAGCGGGCCGCGTCAGCGCGATGAACGCCGACGTCTGTGCCAGCCGCTTCAGGTGCGACGGCCGGCGCTGCGGAGGCCAGGCGGCCTGAACGTCGCGCATTCGCTGCAGCAGCGATGCGTTCCTGACCGTGAAGAGAGCACCTCCGAGCGCCGTCGCCGTCTTGAGCATTCCGAAGCTGAACATGGAGACGTCCGCGAGCGGGTTGCCGGTGTCGAGCGGACCGCGGAAGGCCTGCGCGCAATCTTCGACCAGGAGGACGCCGCGGCTCTCGCACATCTCCCACGCAAGGTCGAGGTCGACAAGACCGCCGAACAGGTGGGCCACGACGAGGATCCGCGTGCGGGGGGTCAGCGCCCGCGTCAGTGCATCGGGGCGAGGCGCGAACGTACCCCGGTCGAGGTCGACCGGCATCGGCACCAGTCCGTGGTGCATCGCCAGTCGCGGCATGTCGGGGTGCGTGACGGCCGAGAACATCACCTCGCTGCCGGGCGGCAGATTCAGCGTGCTGAGCAGCGAGATCCGATGGCTCAATGTCGAGCCGGTGCCGTGCGTAAAGGCGCTTGCGCGCAGCCGGCGCGACCAGGTTCCGACTTATTGATTGCATTGGCGCCAGCCTCCGCCGAGGCCGGTATCAGAGTCAGTTCCGTTCGAGTTTCAATTTGAGTCTCAGGCGTTCGGACGCGGCCGCTTCCTCAGATCGAGGCCAGGAACTCCTCGATGGCCTTGTTCACCGGCTCGGGATGGGTGATGTTGCTCGAGTGACCCGCGCCCTCCACGCGGACGAGTCCTCGGCACGCGCTGAGGTTCGCGCACAGCTTCTCCGCCATTGAGATGTCGATGGCGACGTCTTCAGTGCCGTGGATGACGATCGCGGGCACCCGGATCTCGCCCAGGCGGCCGGTGATGTCGTCGCGATCCATGAGCGTCCGATAGATGTAGGTGAGCTTCGCGGGGTCGAGGCTCCTCCATTTGGCGATCCAGGTCGCGGACTCGGGGCGCTTGTTGCCGACGATGATCGCCGCGACCATTTCGAGGAGCTGGTCGCTCGGGCCTGACCCGGTCCAGACGTCGTGCATGACGTCGTACTGCTGCGCCTTGTCCGGATCTTCCTGCCCCGACTGCGTGTCGATGAGCACCATTCCCGCCGTCCGGTCGGGGTAGCGCAGCGCGAAACGAAGCGAGATGAACCCGCCCTGGCTCATGCCGCCGACCACCGCGCGCTTCACGCCAAGGTGGTCGAGCAGCGCCGCGAGATCGTCGGCCGAATCCCAGTAGGTGATGCTTTCGCTTGTCGAAACCGTGCTGCCGTGGCCGCGCTGGTCCCACGTGATGACGCGATGGCGCGGGCGGAGCTGGCGCGCCTGCGCGTCGAACATCGAGCTGTCCTGAAGGAATCCGTGGCTCAGCACGAGCGCGAGCCCGGCGCCGCCGCTGTCCTCGTAATGAATGCGCTGCCCGCGCATGCTCGCGACCGGCACGCGGGCAGCCTACTCCGTTCCCGGCGGGCATTAGCCTTAGACGGAGATGACCACGAAGATCAGCAAGGCGAAGCTGGAGCAGGCGGCGGCGCTCATGCCGCAGCATGGGCTCGATTGTTGGATCGTCTCTTTCGCGCGCGAGACCGGCAACCGGCAGGAGCCGCTCGAGTACCTGATCGGTTCCACCATCACGTGGCCGAGCGCGTTCCTGCTGCACCGCGACGGCCGCACTGTGGCGATCGTCGGCAGCGGCGACGTCGGCCACGTGCGGGACAGAGGCATCTGGTCCGAGGTACGCGGTTACGTCGCGTCGCCGCGGGAGGAGCTCGTCAAGCTGCTCGACGAGTGGCGGCCCGAGAAGATCGGGGTCACGTGGAGTGAGGACGACGACACCTCGGACGGCATCACCCACGGCATGTACCGAATGCTGGAGTCGATTCTCGAAGGCACCCCGCACGCGGAGCGGCTCGTCGCCGCGGGCAGGATGGCGGGCGATGTGCGCGGGCGCAAGCTGCCCGACGAGGTCGAGGCGATTCACTCAGCCATCGCCGCGACCGAGGACCTCTTCAAGCGGATCGAAACCATCCTGCGACCGGGCATCACCGAGAAGGAGGTGCAGGAGCAGGTGCATCGCTGGGTGCGCGAAGCTGGCCTCGGCTTCTCGTGGGAGGACGACATGAATCCCATCGTCGACTTCGGGCCGCTGCGCGCCCCGATGGGCCACAGCTACCCGGGCGACACGGCGCTGGCGCCGGGACACCTCATCCATGTGGACGTGGGGTTGCGCCGCGATGGATACGCGTCCGACCTGCAGCGCACCTGGTACTGGCTGCGCGACGGCGAGACCGAGGCGCCCGAGGCTGTCCGCAAGGCTTTTGAGGCGACACGTGCCGCGCTCGATGCGGGAATGGCCGCCTTGCGGCCGGGCCAGGCTGGGCACCAGGTCGATGCAGCCTCGCGAGCCACGGTGATCGAGAACGGCTTTCCAGAGCCGCCGTTTGCGTTCGGGCACCCGGTCGGCCAGGTCGCCCACGACGGCGGCGCCACGCTCGGCCCTCGATGGGAGCGCTACGGCAAGAGCCCCGACGTGCTGATCCAGCCGGACAACGTGTTTGCGGTGGAGATGGACCTCGAGGTTCCCGGCTACGGCCTCGTAGGCCTCGAAGAGGAGGCCCTTGTCAGCGAGGCCGGCGCCCAGTACCTGTCCAACCCGCAGCGGGAGCTCTGGTTGCTTCCCCGCCGGAGCTAAGAGCGACCGCGGTCGAGCTTCACCGCCTGTTTGATGTAGTCGCGCAGAGCCGCCTTGTCGATGTCCTCGACCTTCTTCATGTGCACGTTGCGCGCACCCTTGCCCTTCCCTTTCAGCAGTCCGTGCTTGTCCTCGATGGCCGTCCCGTCGCGAAAGCCGAGCGACACGCCTGACTTGCTAGGCGTGATCCAAGCGACCGGCTTGTCGTACCGGTACATGGGGACGCCATAGCTGATCAGCTCCTCGATGCCAGGCATGTTCTTGCGCAGCAGCACGCGCAGCTCCGAGACAAGATCGCGGTATTGGGGCGGCACCTTTTTCTGCACGAACTCGTCGACGGTCACACGGCGATTTTCGCAGCAGTGGCTGATCGCAGCGCAGCGATCACGGGCCACGGCTTGAAGATCCGTTTGATGCCCACCAGATCCCATCGCAGTCCGCCGCAGACGATCCCGAGGTTGCTTTTCAAGAGCCCGCCGTACTCGATCAGCCGGACCTGCGAAGGGGCGGCTGCAAACACGACTCGCATGGTCGGACTGTCTGCATGCGCGAACTGGTACAGCACCACGTGAGCGCTGGTCACGGCCACGGCGAAGTCTCGACGCATGCCGGGTACGAAGCCGGTTGGCGGCCACAGGGTGGTCTCCCCGGAGACCATCGGCTCGTCAGGGCCGAACAGCTCCTCGGTGGCGACCTTCATCTGCTCCAGGGTCCACTCCCGGTACTCCTTGAACCCCTGCCACTGCACGACCATCATGTAGATGGCGAGCAGATCAACCACCGGGAGGCCGACATCCGGGACGATGCCCACCGCGTACGTGGCGGCGAAAGCGTTGTCGCGCTTGCTGATCAGACCTCGCGCGTGCGCGAGCTTGCCTGAGCGCTCGAACTCCGTCTGCGGGGTCACCTCGATCTCTGTGGAAGGCCGCCACGTCGTGCCATCCCACCACGAGAACCCGTCGGGCGAGAATTCCCGCATGCGGATCCGAGTATGAGGATGTAGTGCATGAAAGCCGTCGTTTATGACATGTACGGGCCGCCCGAGGTGCTGCATCTCGAGGACGTGGAGCGCCCGGTGCCGAAAGACGACGAGGTCCTCATCAAGATTCACGCCACGACGGTGAACCGCCTCGACTGCCACACGCGCGAGGCGAACCGGAGCAATGGACGGGTCGTGATGGTCCTCAGCCGGCTCGTCTCAGGGGTTCGCGCGCCAAGGCAGCGCATCCTCGGCAGCGAGCTGGCGGGCACCGTCGAGCAAGCGGGCCGCGCGGTCTCTGAGTTCAAGGTCGGCGACCGGGTGTTCGGCCTCACAGGGATCCGATTCGGAGCTCACGCCGAGTACCGGTGCATGCGGGATAGCGCCCGCATCGCGCACATCCCGGAAAGCATGACGTTCGAGCAAGCCGCACCGATGTGCGATGGCGCTCTCAATGCGCTCTGGTGCCTGCGACTTGCCGACCTCGAGAAGCGCCCGAAGGTCCTGATCTACGGCGCCTCGGGGGCGATCGGCACGGCCGCAGTGCAGCTGGCCAGGCATTTCAAGGCCGACGTCACCGCGGTCTGCAACACCAAGAACCTCGAGCTCATCAAATCGATCGGGGCCGGCAGGGCGATCGACTACACGACAGAGGACTTCACGAAAAACGGCGAGACATACGACGTGATCTTTGACGCTGTAGGCAAGCAAACCTTTGCCAGGTGCCGGGGCTCTTTGAGGCCGGGCGGCGCGTACCTCGCCACCGACGGGTTCAGGAACATCGCCCTTGCCGTGTGGACGTCGAGGTTCGGCGACAAGAAGGTCATCTTCAAGCTGCCTCCTGTTTACACGAAGGGAGACGTCCTCTTCCTGAAGGATCTCGCCGAGAAGCGTGAGTACAGACCGGTGATCGACTCCGTGTATCCGCTCGAGCAGGTGGTCGCGGCGACGAAGTACGTAGAGACGCAGCAGAAGACCGGAAACGTGGTCCTGTCGGTCAGCGGCTAGCGTGTTGGTGTGACTTCCACCGCGTACATCTGCATGACCTGCGGCGTGCAGTTCGCTCCATCCAGCTCGCCGCCAACCCGCTGCGACGTCTGCGAAGACGAGCGCCAGTACGTCGGCTGGTCTGGCCAGCAATGGGGCACGCTCGAAGATCTGCAGCGTGACCACATCAATGAGATTCGTGAAGACTTCGGGCTGACCGGCATCGGCACGAAGCCGAGCTTTGCCATCGGCCAGCGCGCGCTGCTGGTGCGATCGCCTGGTGGCAACCTGCTGTGGGACTGCATCACGCTGCTCGACGACGTCACCGTTGCTTCCATTCGCGAGCTCGGTGGCGTGCGGGCCATCGCCATCTCGCACCCGCATTACTACTCATCGATGGTGGAGTGGAGCCGCCGCTTCGACGCTCCCATCTACCTGCACGCGGCAGACCGCCAGTGGGTGATGCGCCCGGATGACGCGATCCAACTCTGGTCAGAAGAGATCAAGGCGCTGTGGGACGGCATGACCCTGGTCCGCGTTGGTGGACACTTCGAAGGCGGCACCGTGCTGCACGTGCCCGCCGGTCCCGAGGGCAAGGGCGCGCTGCTCGCCGGCGACATACTCCAGGTCGCGCAGGACCGGCGGTGGGTCAGCTTCATGTACAGCTTTCCCAACTACATACCGCTCCCCGCGTCGGAGATCGCTCGCATCGTTGCGGCCGTCGAGCCGTTCGACTTCGACCGCATCTACGGCGCGTGGTGGGATCGCAACGTCGCGTCGGACGCGAAAGCGGCGGTCAGGCGCTCGGCCGACCGCTACAAGAGGGCGCTAGCTCGCTGAGCTTTTCGGCAAGCGCACGACCTTCTTGACGCCGGCGAACTGGCGGTGTGCCTCCAGCGCGGCTTCGAGGGCGCTGCGCAGCGTGGCGTCGCGGCGGGGGCTGAATCCTTTCTCCCACCACAGTCCAAGCACCCGCAAAACATCGCTTTTCCGGTCGATGCGCGGCTCGATCCGCCCGACGAAGCGGTCGCCGTACAGGATCGGCAGCACGTAGTAGCCCCAGCGGCGCTTGGACTCGGGGACGTACACCTCCCAGAGGTAGTCGAATCCGAAGAGGTCGCGCAGCAGGCGCCGGTCCCAGACCAGCGGGTCCAGCGGCGCGATGAAGGCGACCTGCGGCGGCACGCCGCCTGGAGGCTCGCCCGCCGCCAGCTCACGCTCGGCCTGGTCGAGGAAGTGCTCGTCTTCAGCTGGGATGTGCCGCACCTCTCGCCTGCCTTCGATCTGAACCGCTGCGAGCTTGCCCTCAGCGACCAGCAGCTGGCGTTGTGGCGGCCGGTCGACCGCCCGTGGTCCGGTTCCGAGCCAGACCTCGCCCGAGCCCGCAGGTCCGAGCAGGCCATGGGCGCGGTAACGCGAAAGCAGCTTGTGCCTGCGCTGCTCGTCGATCGGATGGCGCTCGGCCAGCAGGTCAGGCGGGAACAGCCTCTCCACCAGGTCGTAAACCCGCCGGTTCCCGTCGCGGCGCGCGATGCCCAGGATTCCGGCCAGCGCCAGCGCCTCGAGAATCGCCCGGACCTGGTTGGTCGGTCGCCAGAACCACTCGATCGCCGCGCGCGCCGGCACGTCGCCGGAGGTCAGCGGACCACGGCTCTGGATCCGTTCGAGCAGCTCGTTGACCAGCGCCTCGTGCTCCTGGAACGCGGCCTTCTCGAAGCGCTCACGGTTCAGGTCCCACGAGACCCGGTACCAGGGCAGCTCCGAGGTCGGCACCAGGCTCAGGCCCTTGTTGTAAGTCTCGTAGAGCGTGCGGTCCCGGTACAAGAGGTCGTCTGTCCACTGCCGCCGGTATCCGTTGACGCGCGCGTTCAGGACCAGGTCGTGGTTGCGACCCGCGATGTCGAGCGGGTCGAACTGCACCGACCCGAGGCGGTCGAAGACGCGCATCACGCTGCCGGGCTCAGCGGGCAGGGAGCGAGGCGGAGCGAGGAAATGGCGGACGACCAGGTAGCGCCGCGCGGCCTCCGGCGAAATCTTCCTGGGCATCGCGCGATGCTATTCGAGGGCGGTTGCCCGCCGCAGGAGGAGAGAATCATGCAGATCACGAAGAACAGCGTCAAAACCAACCCCGGACCGAGCGAGTGGTTCACGGGCTCGGTTTACGTCGACACCGTTGCGGTCCCCTCGGGTCCGTCACGCGTCAATGCCAGCAGCGTGCATTTCCCCCCGGGTGCGCGTACCGCGTGGCACAAGCACCCGAACGGTCAAACCATCTATGTCACCGAAGGCATCGGCCTTGCGCAGCGGCGCGGCGGCCCGGTCGAGGTCATCCGGCCTGGCGATCGCGTGTTCTTTGAGCCTGGCGAGGATCACTGGCATGGTGCGTCGCCAACCCGTTTCATGACGCACCTCGCCATGCTCGATGTCGACGAGCAGGGCAACGCCGCCTCATGGGGCGAGCACGTCAGCGACGCGGAATATGCGGCGGCACCGGCAGCCGAGGAGGGTACTCACGGATGACCGCATGGACCAAGGACGAGATTTCGCGGATCGGAGAATCTGAAGAGGTCGATGTCGCCGCGCTCACCCGCGACGGGTCGGTTCGCAATCGCGTGACGATCTGGGTGGTTGGTCATGGGGAGGACCTGTACGTCCGCTCGATCAGAGGACGCAGCGGTGCCTGGTTTCGCGCCGTGCATGGATCGGCCGATGGCCGGATCTGGGCCGGCCGGCTCCAGCGCGACGTGAAGTTTGAGGAGGCCGACCCCGGGATCAACGATGAGATCGATGCTGCCTACCGATCTAAGTACCGGCGGTATGCGGGCCGAATTCTCAACAGCGTTCTGACGCCCGAGGCGCGTTCCACGACGCTCAGGCTCGTGCCTCAGCAGTCGCGATGAAAGCTGTCATCTGCACCGCTTACGGTCCACCCGAAGTGCTGCAGGTCAGGAGCGTTCCGGACCCGCGGCCGGGGAGGAAGGAGGTGTGCATTGTCGGCCGCGACGTGAAGGCCTTCAAGGAAGGCGACGAGGTGTTTGGGATGGACGGTTTCCGTGCCGGCACTTACGCCGAAAAGGTGTGCTGGCCCGCATCCACGCAGCTCGCGCCGAAGCCGTCAAACCTCAACTTCGAAGAGGCAGCAGCCTTGCCATACGGCGGCCTGCTCGCGTCCTTTTTCCTGCGCAGGCTCAAGGTCGGTGCGGGCCGGCGGGTGCTGATCTACGGCGCGTCCGGTGCGATCGGCACGGCGGCGGTGCAGCTGGCCAGGCATCTGGGAGCAGAGGTGACGGGCGTCTGCAGCACTGGAAACCTCGAGCTGGTCCGGTCGCTCGGAGCCGCGAAGGTCATCGATTACACAAAAGAAGACTTCACGCAGAGCGGCGAGCGATTCGATGTCATCTTCGACGCGGTCGGCAAGCGCAAGAGCGCGCAGGCTATGGCCAACAGCGCGGCGGCCCTGGCGCCGGGCGGCGCGGCAATGTCGGTCGACGACTCGTTTCCGCGGACCAACACAGCAGACCTGCTGGCGCTCAAGCAGCTCGCGGAGAGTGGCGAGCTGCGTCCGGTGATCGACCGCGTCTATCCGCTGGACGACATCGTCGAGGCCCATCGGTATGTCGATCTTGGCCACAAGAAAGGCAATGTGATCATCACGGTGTCGCCAAGCATCAACTGATCTGTCACGAGCCGATCAGGAAGGGCGCTT
>VBFW01000055.1 GCA_005880525.1 Chloroflexota bacterium
CAATTTCAATGACCGCGCTTCATTGAATTTGACGATTCTCAGGTCTGGGTCGCTGGCAGAAACTCTCCACACGACAGTGACCTGGAAAACGAACGATTCTGAATCAGTCCGGTAGGGGAGGAGAGGATCAATGGCACGTATGTGGAAGCGGCTGATGCGTAGCGCGAGTCGGCCACGAGTCGTCGGAAGCTGGCTGCTGTAACCCCCTAGAGTGCGCCCGCCTCAGGCGGGCATCTTGCATGGCCTTGGCAGGGGGAGCATCCGGAACCGAAGGCTAGAATTCGACAGTTGCCGCGATTTCGGAGTCTGCCCTGGAAGGCGAGACTTTACGTAGCGACGGCTCTTGTTGTAAGCGCCCTTGGCATCAGCCTGGGGTGGCGCTTCCGACCGCTCACCCTGGCGGACGCCCCGATGTTGCTGTATCTGGCTGTTGGCACGCAGCTGGCCGCGCTGCTGCCAATACGGTGGCGTAACGGTGTTCAATCGGTTGTCGATCCCCTCCTCTTAGCAGCGGGCCTTTTTGCTCCGGGCGCCGGAGTCGGACTCCTAGCTTGGCTGGCGACCTTTGATGGACGTGTTCCCGGCCGAGGTACAACGTGGTGGATCCTGGCGTTCAACCGAGCGATGCTCTGCATTGCCCATGCCTTTCCATCCCTAGCGGTCGCCTACCTACTTCCCAGTGATCCCTGGAGCCTTCCGATCAAGACGGGCGCATACGTCCTCATGTCGATCGCCGTGAATTACCTAATGGCAGCGCGCGCTCTGTCTTTCGTGAGTCGCACGAGTTTTTGGGCCACTCTCGAACAAAACGTCGGCGGCCTTTCGACACTGACATCGACGGTGATCCTGAATTTTTCGGGTGGGATTCTCTACTTAGTCCTTGCTGAGACTCCCGACAACGTCGGCTATCTCATGGCTCCAGCCCTTTTTGGGTTCATCCTCGCGGTCAGGGGAAACGTTGCCGACGCGCAACGCCAGACCGAGCTGAAGGATCAGACCCTCGAGCTGGCCGCCCAGGCGCTCGATGCTCGAGACCGTTACACCGAGTCCCATTCGATTCGAGTGGCGGAGCTTTCCGGCCGGCTGGGCGAACACCTGGAGCTCGGTGATCGCGAGTGCGATCTTCTGCGAACCGCCGGATCGCTGCACGACCTCGGAAAGATCGGAGTTAGGGACGACATTCTCAACAAGCCGGGGCCGCTCACCGACGAGGAGTGGGAGGTCATGCGCAAGCACCCCGACATTGGGGCGGACATGATCGCTCAGCACTCAGCACTGACCGCAGTCGCTCCGCTTGTGCGTCACCACCACGAGCGCTGGGACGGTAGCGGTTATCCCGCGGGCCTCAAAGGCGATGTAATCCCGTTCGGGGCCCGCATCCTGTCGGTGGCTGACTCGTTCGACACGATCACCGGCACCCGTCTTTACCGGCGCTCGCTCATGACACCACTCGAAGGTGTTGAGGACATCAGCCGCAGAGCCAGCCATTGGTATGACCCAAACGTCGTGGATGCGCTGCGTGCGCTGCACGGAATGGAACCACTCCCCCTCTCGGACAGGCCGCAAGTGCCGCGGCGCATCACGGCATGGAATGTGCTCAGGAGCAATCCGGGCTTTGCGCGGCTGCTGGCCGCGATCGGCATCTCAGGCCTGGGTGATCCGCTTACCCAGGTAGCAGCCTTGGTGTCGATCTATGTGGCGACCGGCGGTAAAACGCTGGCGGTCGCGGCCGCGTTCATCGCGCAGGCTGCGGCGACAATCCTGATGGGTGGCGCGCTCGGGGGAATCGCCGATCGGTTCGCACGCAAGCGCCTCGTCGTGTATCTCGAACTGGCGCGTGCCGCGCTGCTGGTCGCGACTCCATTCGTGGTTGCGTCCTCCATCTGGATGCTGGTCCCGGTGCTGTTCGTGCTCGCGGCCATCAACTCTGTGGTCGCTCCGGCCAAGCAAGCAGCGGTGCCGACGTTGGTGGCGCCCGGTCAGGTGGGTAAGGCGAACTCGATGGTCACCGCGACGATGACCGCGTGCGGCGCTTTGGGCTTCGGACTCGCCGGCGCAACCCTGGCGCTCGCACAACAGTTCACCATCCCGCATCCGACAACGGTGCTTTTCATCACTGACGCCGTGACCTTCGCTGTTGCCGCCCTCCTCGTGGCGAGAATCCCATTCCTCGGAGGCGGGACGACGACCACGCGAGTGACTGGCGCCTGGCGGCGGACGTGGGCGCTCGACGCGGTCCGTTCGCACCTGACCGTGGGGGCAATGGCCGCTTTCCTGCTTGCAATGAGCTTTCCGGCTCTTCTCGCGCTCGCCTATCGCATCGAGCCGCAGGCAGGAGGTCCCACCTACTCAGTTCTCGAGCTGGTCCTGTCGGCCGGCCTGTTTATCGGATCCCTGGTGGTGGGTCGCTCCCAGGCCATCGGATCGATGCGAACCGCCGGTGTCGGTTTGCTTGTGACCGGCCTGTTTTCGCTCGCGATGACTCTCACCAATGAGGTCTATTTCGTCGCCGCTGCTCTTTTCATCGCCTCCTTGGGCAACGCGATCTACTGGGTCGCCAATCAAACAGCCCTGGTCGAGGCTGCCGATGCGTCGAACCGCGGCAGCGTGATGGCGACCCGTTTCGGCCTCGTGCAGACAGCGAGCATCGCCGGCGCGGCAGTCGGCGGTTTCGTCACCCAGGCGTATGGGCCGCAGAACGGACCTCTTGTCGCTTATGGCGTGCTCGCGATAGGCCTGATCCTCCTCGGCATGTTCGCGCTGGCCGCCGGCCGGCAAACCATCAACCCGTTGCATGGCCTGCCGTACGAGGAGGCCATGCTGAGGCCGGCTGAAGTGGGATCGCCCGCCGAGTAAGCGGGCCGAATTGGGCCCTGGGGCTAACCGGGACGCCCCCTGAGATGCCTCATTCATACTGCTGCGTACCTTGCGCAACCCTCGCCCGGCGGGCTCCCCGCACGAGCCGGAATCCACCGAGCCGGCGACTCGGCCGACGGCCGTCGCTGTCGCCTGGTCGCTCGATCCCCGCCGCCGCCGCCTGTACCTCCAGCTCGCGTTCGGGCTCGGCTCGGCCCTGGTCGCAGTGCTCGTCCTCTACCTCATCCGCGACGTGCTTGGCGCCTTCGTGCTGGGCGCGGCGATCGCCTTCCTGATCCAGCCCGCCATCCACCGGCTTACCGAGCTCGGCCTGCCCCGAATCCTGGCCATCGGGCTGATCTTCGTGGTGATCCTGCTGGCGCTTGCCGGCATCGTGCTTCTGGTCCTGCCGCTCTTCATCGGCGAGGTCGGCCAGCTCCAGTCGCAGCTGCCGAGCCTGGCCAACGAGGCCCAGCGCCGGATCACCGAACTGCAGGGCTCGCCCGTCAGCATCTTCGGCTTCAACGTCAACCTCTCCAGCTCGGTCGAGACGGTGAGCTCGCACCTGCGCGACTACCTGCTCGGCCAGTTCGGCAACGCCGTCAGCATCGGCCTCACCGCGCTGACGACGTTGCTCCAGATCCTCTTGATGTTCGTGGTCGCGTTCCTGCTCGCTTTGGACGCGCATTCGGTGCGGCGCGTGCTTCGCCGCCTGGTGCCCAACGACTACCGCAGCGACTTCGATCAGATCTGGCGCCGCGTGCGGCGAATGCTTTACGGGTACGTGAGGGGCCAGATCATCGTCGCCGGCATGATCGGCATCCTCAGCGGCATCGGCTGCGCCGCGCTCGGCCTGCCCGACGCTGTCGCGCTCGGCCTGATCGCCGGCATCACCGCGATCATTCCCTACCTCGGACCATTTATCGGCGCGCTGCCCGCAGTGCTGGTGGGCCTTGCTTCAGGCGGCCCCTTCAAGGCGCTGCTCGTGGTCGGCCTCTACTTCCTGATCTCGAACGTGATACTCAACTTCGTATACCCCAAGGTGATGGGCGACGCGGTGCGGCTGCCACCCCTTCTCGTCATCGTCGCGTTGATCGCGGGTTTCAGCTGGGCCGGAATCCTCGGCATGTTCGTCGCAGTGCCGCTGGCGGCGACATTGAGGATCGTGTTCGACCACATCTATCCGCGCCTGTATGAGCAGAAGCCGGCGTGAAGATCGCCGTCTTCTCGGACATTCACGCCAACTGGCAGAGCCTCGAAGCCGTCATGGAGGACTGCCCGCCCGTGGACGAGACGCTCTGCCTCGGTGACGTCGTCGGTTACGGCGGTGATCCGAAACGTTGTGTCGACGAGGTCATGGACAACGGGTGGCTCACGCTGGTCGGCAACCACGATCGCGCTTGCACGGACCCGGAGATCCTCGAATGGTTCAACGACGACGCGGCCACCGTGGTGCGCTGGACGGTCGACGTGATCGGACCGGAACGTCTCGAGTGGCTGCGGGATCTACCCGACAGCCACACCAAAGAGAACGTCCTGCTGGTCCACGCCAGCCCGCGCGATCACATCTACGAATACGTCCTCGACAGCGCGGTCGCGCATGCAAACCTCGAGCTGCTGCGCGGCAAGCTGTGCCTTCACGGCCACACGCACGTGCCGGGCATATTCGGCTTCTCGGACGGCCAGGTCACCCACGATTACCGAGTGGACACTTTCCGACTCGCCGGCCCCGCGCTTGTGAATCCCGGCAGCATCGGCCAGCCGCGTGATGGCATACCGATGGCTAGCTACGGCATCTGGGATGTCGACGAGGGAACCTTCGAGTTCAGGCGCGTCCGCTATGACATCGGAGGTGCACAGCAGGCGATACGTGAAGCGCAGCTGCCGGAACGCTTTGCGGCTCGCCTAGAAACAGGTCGATGAAGCGCTGGGCGGCCCGCCGCTGGCGGCGCCTCGCGTTCGCCGGAGCCGCCGGTGCCGGAATCGGTTGTTTTCTCGCATGGGCGGCCAACTGGTTCGTGTTCATCAGCGGCAACCTGCAGGGTCCTGACTTCTTCTCGTTCTACGCAGCCGCCGAGATCTTCGTCAAGCAGGGCCCGTCGAGCGTGTACGACATCCTCACTCAGAAGCAGTACGAGATCGCGATCACGCAACGTCCGGCGGATTCGTTCATCGTGCTGCCTTACTTTCATCCGCCGTTCTACACGCTGCTCATCGCGCCGCTCGCGTTCCTGAGCTACCGCGCCGCCTACTACGCGATGACCGCGTTCAATGTCGCGCTGCTCATCGCGCTCGCGGTGATCCTGGTCCGTGGCAGCCTGCGGGTGCATGGGCGCGCGGTGATCGTCGCCGTGTCGCTCATCGCCGGTTTCCTCCCGGTATTCGTGACGATCCTCCAGGGTCAGTCCGACCTCGTGGTGCTCGTGCCACTCGCCGGCGCGTACATGGCGTGGTCGCGCGGACGTGCCGGGTGGGCCGGCGTGCTCAGCGCGCTCGCTTTTTCCAAGCCGCAGCTGCTGCTTCTCATCCCGATTCTGTTCATCACCCGGCGTTCATGGCGTGCCATGGCCGGATTCGCGGGGACTGTGCTGGGCCTGGCAGTCGTGTCCATCGCAGGCTTCGGTTTGAACCCGGTGCTCGAATACGTGAGCTCGGTCGGCTCGTGGGCGATCGGCGGGCAGCTGCCGACTCACGGCCAGGCCGTCTACACGGACACAGCCGTCTACTCGCTGCGCCACATCCTCGAGATCCTGCCCGGAGGCGGAAAGGTGATCGCCTTCGCGATCCTGGTCGGGCTCCTGGCGCTGGTGGCGGTCTCCTTGAGCTGGCGGCCGGACAAGCCGCGCCTGGACTTCGCACTGGCGGTGGCCGCCTCGTTGGTGCTCAGCCCGCACCAGAACGTGCACGACCTGGCGCTGCTCGTGATTCCCGGATTCGCGCTGGCCGACCTGGCGCTGAGCGGCCGCCTGAGGTGGCCAGGCATGGCGGGGCTGGTGCTCGGGCTGGCCTACGCCGCCATCAACCTGAGTCTTGCCACCAGCCTCTGGGCTGCAGCCGGCGGCGCTCTCGCGATCGCCGCGTTCTTGACCCTGGAGCGGATGGCGGTCCGCCCTGACCCCGTGGCGCTGACCGAGCAGCGCTGGC
>VBFW01000056.1 GCA_005880525.1 Chloroflexota bacterium
TGCAGACCTGCGCGTGATCGACCGCGCAGACGGAGACGGCTACCGCCTTGCGGCGGATGATCGCGTCGAGCCGCTCGCGCTCGGGGAACCTGATCAGCTTGGAGTCGTCGAGGCCCGAGATCTTCACGCCGATCGGCAGGACGACCGCCCCGCCGACGACAGGACCCGCGAGCGGGCCCATGCCGACCTCGTCGACCCCGGCCACGACCAGGTAGCCCATGGAGCTGGCCATCCGCTCGTAACGCCACAACATCGGCCTGCCCATCGGACCCGAGATTACCTGCGAACCGGTCGCGAGCTCAAGATGCCCTTAACAACGAGCGCAAGGGGGACAGGTCCCCCTTGCGGAGAACCCCCTCGCCACGCGACGCTTGGCGGCAAACCCGAAGCCCGAAGTCTTGGCTCGGCGCAGCCGAGCCAACCCTGCCACGCCAGCTACTTTTCCTGCCCTTGCTCGGTTCCTTCGGTGGCTTCGGGCACTTCGCCTTCGGCCTCTTCGGCCACAGCCGCCAACGCGCCGCGGCGCTCGCGGATCCGCGCGCCCTTGCCGACCTTGCCTCGCAGGTAGTAGAGGCGCCCCTGCCGCACGTCGCCGTGGCGAAGCACGTCGATGCGATCGATGCGGGGCGAGTGGACGAGGAAGGTGCGCTCGACACCGACGCCGTGCGTGACTCGCCGCACCGTGAAGTTCTGGCGCAGCCCGCCCCCGGTGACGCGGATGACGATGCCCTCGAACACCTGGATGCGCTCGCGCGTGCCCTCGACCACCTTGGCGTGAACCTTGACGGTGTCGCCGGCGCGGAGCGCCGGCACCTTTGCCTTCTGTTGCTCTTTCTCGAGCTGCTGGATGACGTTCATTTCAATGTCTCCTAGTGGATTTATATCAGTGCCGCTGAGCGCTCTGCGCGTGGCGCTGCGCCGCCTGCTGCTTGCGCCACTGGCGGATTCGCGCGTGGTCGCCTGACAGCAGGACCTCCGGAACTCGGATGCCGCGATACTCGGCGGGCCGCGTGAACTGCGGGCAGCCTGCCAGCTCGCCCCCGAAGGTGTCGTTCTCCAGCGAGCCCGGATCGCCGACCACGCCGCTGATCAGCCTCGCCACCGCGTCGATCAGCACCATTGCGGGAAGCTCCGCCCCGCTGAGCACGTAGTCGCCGATCGAGATCTCGCGTGCCGCCAGGCCGGTGCGCACCCGGTCGTCGACGCCCTCGTAGCGCCCGCAAACGATGATGAGTCCCGGCTCTCGCGCCAGCTCCGCTGCCAGCCGCTGGTCGAGGCGCTCGCCCCACGGCTCCATCAGGATCACCGGCCCCGGGTTGTGGAGCATCGCGCCCTCGACCGCTTCGAAGATCGGCTCCGGCTTGAGCACCATGCCAGGGCCTCCGCCGAACGGCACGTCGTCGACTTGCCGGTGCCGGTCGTGCGTGAAGTCGCGCAGGTCGTGCGTGTGGAGCTCGAGCACCCCATTGGCGATCGCCCTGCCGACGACCCCCTGGTCGAAAACAGGCCCGAACATTCCCGGGAAGATAGTCACGACGTCGAATCTCATGGCGACTCTTCCACCGTGAGCAGCCAGTCGGCCACCACGACCCTGCCGGCCTCGAGGTCCACCGTCAGCACGGCGTCCTTCGTAGCCGGGATCAGATGCTCGGTGGCACCATCGCGGCTGACCCACACATCATTGGCGGGCTTCTCCAGCACCTCCTCGATGCGACCCACGCCGTGGCCTGAGGCCGTGATGACCTCGAGGCCAATCAGCTGGTGATGATAGAAACGGCCGGCGCCGGCTGGTCGCCCGGCTTGCTCGCCAACCTCCAGGTACCGGCCGCTGTACATCTCGGCGGCCGTCCGATTGTCGATCCCAGCGAACTTGACCACCAGGTCGCCGCCCGCGGGGCGGCTCCACTCAACGCGGCGCTCGGCGCCGTCGAGAAGCAGCACGGAGCCTCGGTCGAACCGATCGCTGAAGTCTGTCAAGGGCACGACCTTGACAGCCCCGTCGAGTCCGAAGGCACCACCAACCTGGCCCACCCGGATCACCTCGGCGGGTTCGCCAGGTCCACGAACACGCGCTTGTGGTCCCGCAGCGATGCCACGCGCACCAGCGTGCGGAGCGCCTCGATGTTGCGACCGGCCTTGCCGATGAACCGGCCCACGTCGGCGTCCGCGAGCTTCACTTTGATCGCCACGGTTCCCCCGCCGCGCTCGAAAGACTCGACGTGAACTTCCTCCGGCTTCTCAGCCAGGGACTTCGCCACGTACTCAACGAGCGCCCGGTAGTCGATGCTGGGGCCGGACGTGCCCTCTCGTCTGTATCCGCCGCGGTTGTAACCACCGCGGCCGCCGTCACGCCGAGGCGGTCGACTTGCGCGTCTCTGCAAATCGCTCAAGGATCCCCTCCCGCTTCAAAAGGCTCCGCGCGGCCTCGCTGGGCTGGGCGCCCTGCTGGAGCCAGCGCACTACCTTGTCGACATCGATCTTGACTTTCACCGGGTCCGTCATGGGGTCGTAGTAGCCGAGGTGCTCGATGAATCGCCCATCGCGCGGCGACCGGGCGTCCGCGACCACCAAGCGATAGAACGGATGCTGCTTGGCGCCCATCCGTCTGAGCCTGATCTTTACCAATTGCCTCCTCCTTGACCGAATAGCCGGGGCGCCGCACGGCGGGTCCCGGCGAGTCCACGCTGTTTTGGCTGCCGGCCCATCTGCCTGGCCAGCTTCTGCATTGCGTCCCTTGCCTTGAGGACGCGGTTCACGTCCGACGGTTGCGTGCCGCTGCCGCGGGCTATGCGGCGTTTGCGGGCACCATCGATGAGCTCAGGGCGCGCTCGTTCGCGCGGGGTCATGGAAAGGATGATGGCCTCCATCCGGCCCATCTCCTTTTCGGTGTCCTGCCCGCCCACCTGCGCCTTCAGCGCCGCGCCGCCGGGGAGCATGTCGAGCACCCCTTCCAGCGACCCCATGCTGCGCAGCTGCCGGATCTGAGTGAGGAAGTCGTCGAAGCTGAGCTGCCCCGCGCGCAGCCTGCGCTCGACCTCGGCAGCCTGCTGCTTGTCGACGGCCGACTC
This sequence comes from Chloroflexota bacterium, assembly GCA_005880525.1. GTDB lineage: Bacteria > Chloroflexota > Dormibacteria > Dormibacterales > Dormibacteraceae > CF-118. The sequence continues at coordinate 3,069 of VBFW01000056.1, forward strand.
CGCCTTTTCGATGAGCGACAGCACGTCGCCCATGCCCAGGATGCGGGACGCCACGCGCTCGGCCTGGAAGATCTCGAGATCCGCCGGCTTCTCGCCGGTGCCCGCGAACCGGATCGACTGTCCGGTGGCGAGGCGCAAAGAAAGCGCCGCGCCGCCCCGTGAGTCACCGTCGAGCTTGGTGAGGATGACGCCGTCGAGGCCGATTTTCTGCCCGAATGCCTCGCCCAGCTTCACGGCGTCCTGGCCGGTCATGGCGTCGGCCACGAGCAGCGTCTCCGTCACCGCGAGCGACCTCTTGAGGCGAACCAGCTCGTTCATCAGCTCCTCGTCCACGTGCAGCCGTCCGGCCGTGTCGAGGATCACTACGTCCGCGCCCGCTCTGGCAGCCTCGTGCAGCGCGCCCGCGGCGATGCTCTCGCTTGCCCGAGCCCTGCAGCCCGACAAGCATCACGACGGTCGGCGGTGAGCTTGCGTACTTGAGCCCTGTCGCGTTGCCACCCAGCAGCTCGACCAGCTCGTCGTGCACCGCCTTGACCACGGTCTGCGGGGCGGTCAGGCCCGGCGAGATCTCAACACCTGTCAGCCGTGCGCGGACGCGCTCGACGAACTCCTTGACGACCTTGAAGTTGACATCCGCCTCGAGCAGCGCAAGACGCACCTCGCGGAGCGCGGTGTCGACGTCTTCGGGACGCAGCACGCCACGGCCCGTGATCTTGCGGAGCGCCTCAGTGAGGCGGGCCGACAGCGTCTCGAACATCAGACCGAAAGCCTCGCCATCCGGCGCTGCAAGCCCTCGAGCTCCTTCTCCAGCGCTTCGATCGCGCGCTTGCGCCGCACAGCCTCCGTGAGCAGGCCGAGCCGGCGCTCGTATTCCTGCATGGAGTGAGTCGACCGCTTCACGATGTCGTGCACCGCAGCACGCGACGTTCCCTCGTGGTTGGCGATCTCCGCCAGCGACCAGTCGCTGCGCAGGTACAGGTCGAGAATCGCCTGCTGGTGGTCGGTCAGCAGGGCTCCATATCGCTCGTAAAGGGCAAGCGATCGCCCGCGTGCCTGAAGGGTGTCAAGGCGCATACCTTGACAGCTTAGCAGGGCTAAAATCGGGGGGTGCTCGGCCCGCTGGGTGTGGAAGCCTTCCGCTATCACCGTTGGGCCAACCTGCACCTGCTCGACGTGTGCGCGGGATTGACGGCAGAGCAGCTGCAGCTGACCGCGGCAGGAACATACGGCACGATCGAGGCAACGCTCACCCACCTCGTGGGCGCGGAGCAACGGTACATCTGGCGGCTCACAGGCGACGAACCCCGGTTCAAGGAGAAGGATGGATTCCCCGGCGTGGCCACACTCCGTGACCTCGCAGCCGCATCCGCCGGCCGCATGATCGAGCTCGCCGAGCAAATCAACCCTGACGACGAGTTCGAGACCACGTTCTCAGACGAACGGCTTCGCATGCGCTCGGGTGTCGTGCTCGTGCAGGCCCTGCATCACGGCAACGACCATCGCACTCACATCTGCACGGTGCTTGGCAGCCATGCGATCGCGTACGGCGACATGGACGTATGGGCGTACGGGGACTCGGTTGGCGCCATCGTGGCGCTGGGCGCAGGCTGACGCAGGTGCTGACGGCATTCATCCTCATCAAGGCGTCGCGCGAAGGCCTGACGACGCTTGGACCCCACCTCGCGGACATCGAGGGCGTCGCCGAGGTCTACACGGTCACGGGCGAATGGGACTTCATCGCCATAGCGCGTGTCCGCGAGCACGAGGAGCTCGCCCAGGTCGTGACCCGGCGACTGACCCACCTCGAAGGTATCGAGAAGACGCAGACGATGGTCGCTTTCCAGCAGTTCTCGGCGCACGACCTGGAAGCAATGTTCGGACTGGGGCTGGAAGACAAGCAGACCTGAGCGGTCTCCGTCCGCGAGTGCCGGCGATCGGCTACTTCACAGCTGGCCGCGAAGCCGCCTGATCGGAACCTCCACGAGCGCGCGCCACTGCTGGCGGATCGCGATGCCTGTCGGCACAGCACGGCGCATGCCAAGTCGCGGTCGCGTGCGGCGCTCGGCGATCGCAGCTCTGAAGTCTCCCTCGTACGCGGTCACGACGCGGCCGATGTCGTGGCTACCAAAATGGCTGTCGCTGCCGCCGATGTGAGCGCCAAGCCGCTCGGCGTTGGCCCCGACGAACGCATCAAGTGCTTTACGACGCCGGCGCCCGATGGGCGCCGTGAACATCACCTCGATGCCGTCGACCGGGTGGACTTCCAGCAGACGGCGCAGCATCCCCGGTTGGATCGAACCGAAGTAGACGGGCATGAACGGATGCGGCACGATCGCCAGGCCGCCCTGGTCGTGGATCGCGGCGACCGTGTCGGCCGCCGACATCCCCATGCGCACTGGTCTTTCCAGAAACAAGCCAAGGATGTGCGTCTGCGGAGGCCAGGCAGTCGTGACCTCCTGCCCCGCAACGACCTGCAGGCCCATGGCCTGGCCGCGTTCCTGCACGTCCTTGACCGACCGCATGGTGTCGTGATCGGTGACCGCGATCAGATTGAGCCCAGCCGCAACCGCAGCTGCGACGAGCTCGGCCGGCGTCACCATGCCGTCGGACGCCGTCGTGTGGCAGTGCGGGTCGGCGATAGGCATCAGTCTTCGACCAGCGATCGGATATAGGCGGCAGGGTCGAACTGCGCCACGTCGTCGATGGTCTCCCCCACGCCGGCGAGCTTCACCGGGATTCCCATCTCGCCCTCGACGCCGATGACCGCGCCGCCCTTGGCAGTGCCGTCGAGCTTGGCGAGCACGAGCCCGGTCATCGGCACCGCGTCGTTGAACGCGCGAGCCTGCGTCATGCTGGCCAGTCCCACGGTCGCGTCAAGCACGAGCAGCGACTCGATTGCGCGCCCGTCCTGCGCTTTGGCGGTCACGCGGCCGATCTTCGCCAGCTCCTGCAGCAGGTTGCGCTGTGACTGCAGGCGGCCGGCGGTGTCCGCGACGACCACGTCGTGCCCGAGACGGCGTGCTTGCTGGATCCCGTCGAACACCACTGACGCAGGATCGGCCCCCGGCGCGCCGGCAAAGCTCGTCACGCCCGCCCGCTGGGCCCACTGCACCATCTGCTCGATGCCCGCGGCGCGATACGTGTCGGCCGCCACGATCAACGGCTTTCGTCCCTGCTTCGCCAGCAGATGCGCAAGCTTCGCGGCGGTGGTGGTCTTGCCCGCACCGTTCACCCCGTACAGCAGGATGCATGCGGGTGCGGGGTCCAGCGTCAGCGCGCGCGGGCCGGCCGACATGACGCCGAGCGCTGCCGCCACCAGAGCCTCGCGCGCCTCGTCGGCCGTGTGCGGCGCTCGCGCACGTACCTGCTGCACAAGCCGCGCCGCCATCGAAGGGCCAACGTCAGCGCCCAGCAGGAGCTCATCCAGCCTTTCGTAGTACTCACCGCCAAGAGGCGGCCCGAGCGCGCGGAGCCCTGCAGCCAGCAGGCTTCGCGTGCGCCCGCCGACTCGACTCCACATCCGGTCGAGCCTACCGGATGCGGCTGTCGCTATCCCGCGGCGCGGGCGGCCGGGTTGTGCCGGACAGCCGGCTTGCGGACGTCCTCGAGGCGCACCGACACGAGATGCGACGTGCCGCTTTCGTCGAGGTGGATTCCGTAGAGCGTGGATGCGTGCGACATCGTCACGTGGTTGTGAGTGATCACCAGGAATTGGCGCTGCCTGCCAAGCCGGGACAGCATCTCGCCGAATCGGCCGACGTTCGCGTCGTCGAGCGCGGCGTCGACCTCGTCGAGGATCGTGAACGGACTCGGGTTGACCTCGTCGAGCGCAAGCACCAGTGCAAGGGCTGCGAGTGATCGCTCGCCTGATGAGAGCAGCGTTACGTTCTGCAGTCGCTTGCGTGGCGGTTGAACGAGGATCTCGACGCCCGTGCGCGGGCCGTCTTCGCCTTCCGCGTGACGCAGCGTCGCGCGACCGCCCGGCGCAAGCTGCGAGAAGTACTCCTGGAAGTTCATCGCCACGGCGCCGAAGACCGCTTCGTATCTGGTCTCCTCTTCCTCACGGAGCTTCGCGATCAGCGTCTCCAGGTCGGCGCGAGCGCCGGTGATGTCCTCGAGCTGCTGCTGCAGGTTCGTGTAGCGCTCCTCGAGGTCGCGGCACTCCGCGTCCGCCAGGGCGTTGGTCGGGCCGATCTCTTCGAGGCGCCGCTCCAGCGACCGCATCTCACGCTCACGTGACTTGCCGCCGGGGATGTCTTCGGGCGCCACGCCGTCGGGCATGCGGGTGCGCATCTCCTCCATGCGCGCCGTCAAAAGCTCGACCTCCCGATTGATGAGATCGAGATTGCCCTCGAGCGTGCTGGTCTTCAGGCGGGCGTCGATCCGAGCCTCCTCCAGGGCGACCAGCTTGCGGGCGCCTTCGGCCATCTCGGCCTCCTCCTCGGGAGACTCGGTCTCGGCCTCGCCGAGGTCCGCTCGCGCGGCGGCGACCGCGGCATCGAGCGCCGGAAGCGATTCGGTCGCGGCGTCGGCCGCTGCATCAGCAGCTGCGAGCCGGTGCGTGCGGTCCTCCGCAGCGTGCGTCAGCGCGATGACGTCCTGGCGCACCGTGTGCAGGCGCCGGCCGAGGTCGTCGATGCGGTCACGCCAGCGAAGCCTTTCGGCGTCGACCTGGTTCACCGTCATGCGCTGGTCGCGCAACGCCTCCGACTGCGATTCGAACTCCCGCTCAGCCGCGGCGGATCGCTCTTCCGCAGAAGAGGCCGCTCCCTCGAGCTCGGACAGCTTCTCGGAGGCGGCGTCTTCGGACACGCGTGCCATGTCCAGGAGACGGCGCGTCTCCGCGAGGCCTCCTGCCTCGGCAGCGCGCGCTCGAAGCTCGGAGAGCTTGCTGTTCAGGCCGTGCGCCCTCAGGGCGGCGTCGTCGAGCGTCTCGGCCACAGGCTCGAACTCCGCGATGCGGGCGCGAAGGTGGGCACGCCTCTCGGCGACGGCCGCGCGGCCGTCGGCCCCTGCGCGGATCATTCCGGGCACGTGATAGACGCCGTCAAGGGTGACGTCGCGTCCGGCCACGACTCCGCCGAGAATCGCGCGCGCGATGGCCTCATAGCCGGCCTCGACCCTCACGTGGTGGACCAGCGAGGCTGCGGCTGCATCAGCGGCGGCTGACGGGTACAGCACGGTGGTCTGGCCTGAGCTGCTGCCAGCGGCCTCGATCGCGGCCTTCGCGTCCAGCGCGACCAATGCGTCCGCGAGGGGCCCGAGCACTGCCGCGAGAGCCTTTTCGTAGCCCGGTTCGGGCTGAATCACATCCCCCAGCCGCGGCCCCGACGTGGCATCGGAGTAGAGGCTTTGCAGCCCGTCGAGCTCGGCCGCCAGCCGAGCCAGCTCGGTCGAGGCCGACTGCGCCGACTCGAGCGCTCGCCTCGCCTCAGCCGTCTCGGTCTCGATCGAGCTGATCTCGCCCAGAGCGGCGGCCAGTGGCTCGACGCGATCGAGCTGCTGCTCCAGGAACTCACGGCGCGTGCGCTGTCCGGCGAGCGTCGATGCGGCGGCGGCCGCCGCGCGGCGGGCCTGGTCCGCATCGCGACGAGCGTCCTGCAGCGGCGAGGCGTCCAGCGCTGCCGGCATCAGCGGGCTCACGGGCAGGTCCTCGAGTGCGGCCTTGGCCTGTTCGAGCTCCACGACCAGCTGACGCTGCAGGGACCGGGCCGCTGTCTCTCGCGCCGTGTTCGCTGCCTCCTCCTGCCGCACCGCTGTCGCGATGGCGCGATCGTTCTCCGCACGCGCAGCTGCAAGCTGCCTCTTGTGCTCCGCGTCCGAAAGCCACAGCCGCAGCTCGCCCAGCCGGCGCTGTCGGGCAAGGCGGCGGTCCTGCGCGGCCTGGACCTCAGCTCGCCCGGACTGGAACTCGCGCTCGGCCACAGCTGCCGCCTCGCGCGCCTCAGCCATCCGGCGGTCGAGCGACTGCGCCTGCGACGCGGCCTTGCGATGCGAGTCGCGCACCTCGCGCCACTCCTCCCACAGGATGCTGCCGCGGAGCGCCTCAAGCCGCGCCGACGCCTCGGCCGCCTCGCGAGCGGTGGCCGCCTGGGCTCGCAGGACCTCGAGCCTTGGCTGGATCTCGGACCTCAAGTCCTCGAGCCTCAGCATGTTCTGCGCCAGCTCGCCCAGACGCTGCGCCGCCTCGTGGCGGCGAGTCTTGACGCCTCGCACCTGGGCCGCCTCTTCGAGCAGCTGCCTTCGCTCGGCCGGCGTGCACACGACGATCGACTCGATGTCGCGCTGGTCGATGATCGCGTACGAGTCGAGCGTTAGGCCGGTCGATGACAGCAGGTGAAGCAGGTCGCGGCGGCGGACGCGCGTGCCGTTGAGGAAGTAGTCAC
>VBFW01000057.1 GCA_005880525.1 Chloroflexota bacterium
GCTTAGGCTCATTCCCGTCAGCCGCTGATCGTTCCGTGACGCCGGCATGTGCCGGCGCAACCGGTGCCAGCCGGGCGGCGCATACGAGCGGCCGGTGACCACCGCCAGCAGCCCGAAGCCCAGGGTCACGAAGTTCAGAACCACGGCGATGAGCACGAACCAGAAGGTGATCGCAACCACGTTGCCCATCTCAGGCATAACGCGCCCCCCAAAGCCTCTGGCTTTCAGCTTACGGCCGCCCTGAAAGAAATCCGCGGCCCTCTTGACATCACGCCGACGGCTGTGATTGAATGACCAACCAATGTTGGTTGAGCGTTCAACCAAGACCCGGTCAATAGGCAAACGGAGCCCAAAAAGATGTCCACCGACACCAGGGAAAAGATCCTTCAGGCGGCGTTCGACGTCCTGAGCCGCGAGGGGTACGAGAACACCTCGATCAAGCAGATCGCGGAGGAGGGCGGCGTGGCCCAGGGCCTCGTCCACTACTACTTCAAGTCCAAGCAGCGCCTCGTCATGGAGGTCCTCCAGTTCGTGTGTCAGAAGATCGAGCTCGGCGACCAGGGGGAGGCCGGTGCCCTGGCCGCCTTCGAGGACACCAAGCAGAAGATCCGCGAAGACCGCGGCTCCAACGCCCTTCTGGTCCAGCTGATCGGCATCTCGCTGCACGACCCGGAGATTGGCGCCGGCATACGCGATTTCGTCCGCGGCCAGCGTGGCCGAGTCGAGGACATCGCGCGCCAGGTCTTCGCCGAGCGTGAGCTCGATCCGACGGCGGCGCGCGGCATCGCCGGCGCGGTGTGGGGCGCGGTCCTCGGAATCATCATCCAGAGCCTGGTCGAGCCCGAATTCAACGCGGACGAGGCCATCGACGCGCTCGCCGCGATGTCGCTGTCGGCGGTCTATCCGGCCGACCAGAGCGCGTAGCGCTCACACCGAGGAGGAAAGGAACGTGTTCGCGGGTTGGGGTCGTCTCGTCTACAGGTACAGATGGGCCACGCTGGTCGGGTCCGGCGTTCTGCTCGCCCTCTCCATCGCCGGTCTTCTCATGGGTGGCACGCTCACGAGCGGCGGGCCGCTCACCAGCAACCTCGAGTCGGCTCGCGCGGCCAGCCTGACGTCGAGCGAGCTGCGGAGCGGCAGCAAACAGACGTCGACCTTCCTGCTCTTGTTCCGCAGCGACAGCCTGATGGCGAAGGACCCCGCGTTCAAGTCAGCGGTCGGGGACGCACTGGCTCCCATCCAGGGCGACCCACGCATCAACAAGCTGATCGACCCTTACAACGCCACCGACCCGCGCGTTGCGCAGGCGTTCATCTCCAGGGACGGGCACGAGGCGCTCGTCAGCATCGAGCTGAAGTCCAGCGGCACCCAGGCGTGGCACGACTACGACGCTCTGCGCGGTGAGGTCAGGTCATCGACCCTGACGGTGACCGGCACCGGCTTCGTGCCCATCAACCAGGCCTTCAACACGACACTCGAGAGCGACCTCCAGCGCGCGGAGACCGTGACGCTGCCGGTGACGCTGCTCCTGCTCGTCGTCATCTTCGCGTCCATCGTGGCCGCGGGCCTTCCGCTCGGCGTCGGCATCCTGACGATCGTCGGCGGCCTGGCCGGAACGTTCTTCCTCAACCGGTTCACCGACGTGTCGCAGTACGCGCTCAACATCGTCACGCTGATCGGCCTCGGCGTGTCCATCGACTACTCGCTATTCATCGTCAACCGCTTCCGCGACGAGCTGGCCGCCGGAGCCAGTCGAGAAGATGCGATCGCAACCACCATCGCCACAGCGGGCCGCGCGATCACCTTCTCCGGGGTGACCGTTGCCGTCGGCCTTTCCGCGATGCTCTTCTTCCAGGGCACGTTCCTGGCCTCGATGGGCGCGGCGGGAGCAATCGTCGTCGCGGTCGCCGTGATCTATGGCTTGACGTTCCTGCCGGCGCTGCTCTCGATCATCGGTCCGGCCGTCAACCGGCTGCGCCTGCCGTCGTGGCTGCAGGCCGCCCCGCAGGGGCGCGGTGTGTGGCACAGCCTGGCGAGCTGGGTGATGAAGCGCCCGGTGCTCGTCCTGGTTCCGACAGTCGGCTTCCTGCTGGTCGCGGGCACGCCGTTCCTCAGCCTGCGGCTCGCGAACGGCGACGTCCAGATGCTGCCAACACGCATCGAGGCTCGTCAGGGCTGGGACCGGTTCCTCGCCGACTTCCCGGGCCAGGACCAGACGACCTTCAACATCGTGGTGAGCTACCCGGATGGCACGCCGCTCACGAGCCAGCGCATCGCGTAGCAGTACGCGTTCGAGCGGCGGGTGGCCGGCATCCCCGGCGTACTGCGGACGAGTTCCATCTATGACCTCGATCCGAACCTGGGCCTTTACGACTACGAGCGCATGTACACCGGCGACCCGAGCCTGCTCCCGCCGCAGGTGCAGCAGCTGATGGCCGCCACCGTCGGCAAGAACATCGTGCTCATGCAGGCCACTACCAACTCGCCGCAGACGTCTGACGCGTCGCGCGCGATCGTCAACGCGATCCGCGCCGACATGGGCGTGGGCGGCGGCGGCCAGGTCCTGGTCGGCGGACAGACGGCCGTGGACCTGGACGTCATCAAGTTCATCACCGACCGCACCCCGATCGCGGTCGGTTTCGTGGTGCTTGTCACCTACTTCGTCCTGTTCCTGCTGACCGGCTCGGTCGTGCTCCCGCTGAAGGCAGTCGTGCTGAACTTCCTCTCCATCGGCGCCTCGTTCGGCGCGCTGGTGTGGATCTTCCAGCAGGGCCACCTGTCCAACCTGCTCAACTTCACGCCGCAGTCGATCGACCCGAGCATCCCCGTGATCCTCTTCAGCATCGTGTTCGGCCTGTCGATGGACTACGAGGTCCTGCTGGTCAGCCGGATCCACGAGGAGTACGCGCGCACCGGCGACAACACGGCCGCCGTGGCGTCAGGCCTCGAGCGCAGCGGCAGGCTCATCACCGGCGCGGCTGCGATCATGGTCACCGTCTTCCTGGCCTTCGGCCTTGCCGAGGTCGTGATCATCAAGGCCATCGGCATCGGGCTCGCGATCGCCGTTGCGATCGACGCCACGCTCGTGCGCGCGCTGGTCGTGCCGGCCGTGATGCGTCTGCTCGGCGACTACAACTGGTGGGCGCCGCGCCCGCTGCGGTGGCTGCACGAGCGCGCCGGTCTGAGTGATCTCGGCGTGGAGGAGCAGCCACAGCTAGCGCCGGCGGAGGCAGTCGCCTAGAGCGTTTCGGCGGGGTGGCACACTATGTGCCAATGCCCGCTCCGCGGCACAAGTGGGTCTATCTGTTCCGAGAGGGCTCGGCGCAGATGCGCGACCTGCTCGGTGGTAAGGGCGCCGGCGCGGCCGAGATGACGCGGGCAGGCATGCCCGTTCCGCCCGGGTTCATCATCACGACAGAGGCGTGCCGCGCGTATTACGCAGCGAAAGGCCACTTCCCACGGGGCATGTGGGAGCAGACGACGACCGCGCTGAAGAAAATGGAAGCGCAGTCGGGTAAGAGGTTCGGCGACCCGCGCAACCCGCTGCTGGTCAGCGTTCGCTCCGGCGCCAAGTTCTCGATGCCCGGGATGATGGACACCGTCCTCAATCTCGGCCTCAACGACGAGACCACGAGCGGCCTGGCCGAGCTGGCCGACGACGAGCGGTTCGCGCTCGACGCGCGGCGCCGTTTCATCCAGATGTTCGGCAAGACGGTGAAGGACATCGACGGCCAGAAGTTCGAGTCCGCCTTGAGCGCCGCGAAGAAGCGGGCACGCGCCATGACCGACCCCGAGCTCAAGCCGGCGGAACTGCGCCGGCTGGTGCGCCGTTTCCTCGGCATATATAAGGACGCGACGGGCCACGAGTTCCCGTCGGATCCGGTCGAGCAGCTCCGCGAGGCGATCGAGGCAGTGTTCCGATCCTGGAACACACAGCGCGCTGTCACCTACAGGCGAATGGAGCGAATCCCCGACGACCTCGGCACTGCAGTGAATGTGCAGATGATGGTTTTCGGCAACATGGGTCCGACGTCGGGCACCGGCGTCGCGTTCACGCGCAACCCCATCACCGGGCGCAAAGAGCTGTACGGCGACTACCTCGCGAACGCGCAGGGTGAGGACGTCGTCGCCGGCGTGCGCGACACCGAGCCGATCCGGGCGCTGAAACGCAGGCTGCCGAAGGTGTACGCGCAGTTCGAACGCTACGCGCGGCGCCTCGAAAAGCACTACCGCGACGTGCAGGACCTCGAGTTCACAGTCGAGGGCGGCAAGCTCTACATGCTCCAGACGCGCGCTGCGAAGCGCACGGGCGAGGCGGCGGTGAACATAGCGGTCGACATGGTCGCCGAGCGCCTGATCAGCCGCCAGGAGGCGGTGGCGCGCGTGGAGCCGCGCCAGCTGGAGCAGCTCCTGTTCCCGCGGATTTCGCCGGCGGCCAAGGCCGAGCCCATCGCCCGAGGAGTGCCCGCCTCGCCCGGCGCCGCGAGCGGCGCCGCCGTGTTCGACGCAGACACCGCCGAGGAGTGGGGCAAGCAAGGCAAATCGGTGATCCTCGTGCGAATCGAGACCAACCCCAACGACGTGCACGGCATGGTCCAGGCGAAGGGCATTCTCACCCAGACCGGCGGCACCGCGAGCCATGCAGCCCTGGTGGCGCGGGGCATGGGCCGGCCGTGCATCGTCGGTGCGAGCAAGGTGTCGGTCGACGAGGCGAGGCGGTCGCTGTCCGTCGATGGCCGGACCGTCAAGGAAGGCGAGGAGATCACCATCGACGGCACCACCGGCGACATCTACCTGGGGGACGTGCCGACGGTCGAAGTCCGCTCCCTGAACCGACATCGTGCGGCGAGCAGGATCCTCCGCTGGGCGGACGAGTTCCGGCGCCTACAGGTATGGGCGAACGCTGACTATCCACGCGACGCCAAGAAGGCGCTCGAGAACGGGGCAGAGGGCGTCGGGCTGTGTCGCACTGAGCACATGTTCATGGAGCCCGACCGGCTGCCGCTCGTGCAAGCGATGATCATGGCCGGCACGACGAAGGACCGCGAGAAGCAGCTCGCCAAGCTGCTGCCGATCCAGCGCAGCGACTTCCGCGGCATCTTCCAGACGATGGCGGGACTCCCGGTGGTCATCCGCCTCATCGACCCGCCTCTCCACGAGTTTCTGCCCAACCGGGAGGAGCTGATCAGCGAGACGTCAAGTCTGAAGGCGACCGGCAAGAAGCCGTCGCGGCTGAAGCGCCTCGAGAAGCTGCTCGCCCGCGTCGAGGATTTGCACGAGGCGAACCCGATGCTCGGGTTGCGCGGGGGGCGGCTATTGATGCTCTACCCGGAAATCGCGCGTATGCAGGTGCGGGCGATCATGGAAGCCGCGTGCGACCTACGCAAGCGCGGCGTCGACGCGCGCCCGGAGATCATGATCCCGCTCGTCGGCACGCTCGCCGAGCTGCGAGAGATCCACGAGCAGCTACGGCCCGTCGTGGACGCCGTCCAGAAGGAGAAGGGCGTGACCGTGGCCTACAGGTTCGGCACCATGATCGAGCTTCCGCGCGCGGCGCTCACGGCCGGCGAGATCGCGGCCGATGCCGAGTTTTTCTCCTTCGGCACCAACGACCTCACCCAGACGACGTTCGGTTATTCGCGCGACGACGCCGAGCGCCACTTCATCGTGCGCTATCTCGAACGCAGGATCCTGGAGCGAAACCCCTTCGAAACCATCGACGTGAACGGTGTTGGCAGGCTCATGGCAATGGCTGTCAGCGAAGGGCGCAAGACCCGGCCGAACATGGAAATTGGGATCTGCGGCGAGCATGGCGGCGACCCCGACTCGATCCACCTCTGCCACCGCCTGAACCTGAACTACGTTTCGTGCAGCCCGTTCCGTGTGCCTGTCGCAAGGCTGGCGGCTGCACAAGCGGCGATCGGGGAGACCACTTCGACCAGGTAGCCCCGCAGGCGGTGCTCCCGGTAGCGCTCGATTGGGCAAAGCGCGCGCTCGGGGTGGATCAGGTCCGCAATGTGCGACCGATCGCCGGCGGGATCACAGGCGCGGTGGTGGCGCTGGACGCTTCCGCGCACGTCGCTAATCGATTTGTGTTGAAGCTCTACCGGCCTGA
>VBFW01000058.1 GCA_005880525.1 Chloroflexota bacterium
TCATCCCGCGCTACCCGCGCCACGGCTACACCGACAGGCTCAACACCTCGATCGCGGAGCTTCGCGGCGACCACCTCGCGGCGGTGGCCAACCGCGCGGCGGAGGTGGGAGCCGGGCTCGGCGAGCGGCTGACGGTCGCCGGCCTCTCCCTCGGCGCCATCCTCGCCGGCCTCCTGGCTCACAGCCGCGGAGACGTCCAGCGCGCGGTCTTGATCGCGCCCATGCTCGGCCTCAAACCACTGCCCGGCCCGGCGCTGAACGCGATGAGCGCCGCGGCCAAAGCGCTTCCCAACTTCTACATGTGGTGGAGCAACGACCTCAAGGACTCGCTCGGGCCGGCCTACGGCTATCCGCGCTTTGCCACCCACGCCTACGCGGCCCTGTTCGACTGCGGCCGCCAGCTCGTGCGCGCGGCGCGCAAAGAGCCGCCGCGCGCGAAGTCGATCGCTGTGATCACCAACGCGGGCGAGCCGCGGCTGGACAACCGGTTCACCTACAGGCTCGTCGAGTCCTGGCGCCGGCACGGCGCCGATGTCGAGACGTTCGAGTTTCCGGCCGCGGACAGGCTCACCCACGACCTCATCGACCCCGGCAACGCGGCGCAGAGAACCGACCACGTGTACCCGGTCGTCACGCGTCTCATCGAAGGCGCCTAGAGGTGGCGCGACATCTCGTACTCGAGCTCGCCCGGACGGACCTCCTGGCTGGCACCGGTGCGCGTGAACCCATGCTGCGCGTAGAGGTGCTCCGCTCGCGGGTTGACGGCGGTGACCCAAAGGAACATCTGGCCGTATCCCTTGGCCTTCGCCCACTCCAGGAGAGTCTTCACAAGCACCTCTCCGACGCCCTGGCGCCGGTAGCGCGGATCGACCCACATCGCCGTCATCGCGGCCGCACCGTTCACCTCGCCCTCGCCGCCGCTCACGGTTCCGGCGACCACGCCGTCCACCTCGGCGACGAATCGCGTGCGATCGGCGACCCGTCGCCGCCACGTCGCCTCCTCGAACGTGGCCTCGTGCTCGTAGTTCGAGCCGAACGCATACGGCGCCTCCTGCAAGGCTGCGAGGCGGACACGGCGGTACAGCTGCCAATCCTCGACCGTCAACTGCCTGACGCTAATTGCCGAGGACGAACACCTTCAGCGCCCAGCTCAGCAGCAAGGCGCTGACCGCCCCGACCCAGAGCAACCGCCACTGCATAGAGCTCAGGCGCGGGACGAACGTGCGTCCCGACAAAAGGCCGGCGGCGAGCCCGCCCGCCCCGAGGACCGTGCCCACGAACAGGGCAGGCCCCAGCGGGTAGAGCCTCACCGCATCCGACAGGTCGCCCTGCCACATGTACGCGAACGACCGCGTGCCGCCGCAGAACGGGCACGGATGCCCCGTCAGGTAAAAGAACGGACACGGCGGCAGCACCAGGTGGCCCGCCCGGAGCGTGAAGAAGAACCTCGTGTACACCAGCCACGCAAGCAGCCCAAAAAGCAGTCCAAGGTCGCGCGTGCGGTCCGAAGGCACGGCCCGCGTGATCGCGATGGGCACGACCCGACTATAGGCAGCCATCAGCTCAGCAGCCCCACGATCTGATCGGTCGTCTCGGCCACGGCGACGCCCGCGCGCTGGAACGCCTCCTCCTTGCTCTTCGCTGTGCCCCGATTGCCCGAGATGATCGCGCCGGCGTGCCCCATCCGCTTGCCCTCGGGCGCGGTCCGCCCGGAGATGAACGCCACCGTCTTCAACCGGCTGCCGCGGCCAAGCAGCTCGGCCGCGCGCTCCTCGTCAGAGCCTCCGATCTCGCCGATGACCACGAGCCTGTCGGTCGCAGGGTCGGCCTCGAACAGAGCGATCACGTCCGAAAATGTCAGGCCCAGCACCGGGTCGCCGCCGATCCCCACGATCGTCGACTGCCCCATGCCCGCCGCGCTCAGCGCCGACCCCACCTCGTACGTCAACGTGCCGCTCCGCGACACCAGCCCCACAGTCCCCGGCCGCGTGATCCGCGCCGGGATGATGCCGATCTTCGCGACTCCCGGCGTGATCAATCCAGGACAGTTCGGTCCGATCAAACGCGCGGACGGATAGCCGCGCAGGAAGTCCTTCACCCGGATCATGTCCTGGATCGGAATCCCTTCTGTGATGCACGCGATCAAGGTGACGCCGGCCGCCGCCGCCTCCATGATCGCGTCGGGCGCAAACGCCGGCGGCACGAAGATGCCCGAGGCCGTGGCGCCGGTGGCGGTCACGGCGTCGTAAGCCGTGTTGAACACGGGCAGGCCCAGGTGTGTGGATCCGCCTTTGCCCGGGCTCGTGCCGCCGACGAGCTTCGTGCCCATCGCCAGCATCTGCTCGGCGTGAAACGAGCCTTCGCGGCCGGTGATGCCCTGCACGATCACACGCGTCGAAGCGTCGAGAAGGATGCTCATCTCAGGATCACGACCTTGGCGCGGCCGCACGCGTGAGCTCGACGATCTTCTGCGCCGCCTCCCACGCGTTGGCGCCGGGTTCGATGCCATTGGCCTTCAGGATCGCGCGTCCCTCCTCTTCCTTCGTTCCGCTCATCCGCACCACCAGCGGCAGCTTCATCTTCAGGTTGTCGCGCGCGGTCACCAAACCACGAGCGACCTCGTCGCCACGCGTGATGCCACCGAAGACGTTCATGAGCACGCCCTTCACGCGCGGGTTCATCAGGATGACGCCAAGCGCGTTCTCGACCACCTCCGCGCGAGCGCCGCCGCCGATGTCGCAGAAGTTCGCCGCCTGCCCGCCCGCGCGCTGCACGAGGTCGAGGGTGCTCATGCACAACCCGGCACCATTGCCGATGATCCCGATGTCCCCGTCCAGAGACACGTAGGTCAGGCCGCGCTTCTTAGCTTCGACCTCGTACGGGTCGCCCTCGATCGCAGAGCCGTAGATGCGATCCAGGTCCTGCTGCCGCCACGTCGCGTTGTCGTCGATTTCCAGCTTCGCGTCGCCCGCGATGATCTCCCCCGTGCGCGTGACCACCAGCGGATTGATCTCAGCTGTCACCGCGTCCAGCTCCGGGATCGCGCGGTAGAGCTTCTTGATCATGGCCATCAGCGGCCGGCCCAGCTCGCCCAGACCCGCTTGAAACACCAGCGCGTTCAGCTCGAAGCCAAGCGGGCCTCGCCACGGGTTCGGGTACAACCGCGCGATCGAGTCCGGGGATTCGGAGGCAACCTGCTCGATGTCCATGCCGCCTTTCGACGACAGCATCAAGATGTTCGCCCGCGCGTCGCGGTCGACAGTGAACCCAAGGTAGATTTCGCGCGCGATCTCCAGCGCCGCCTCGCAGTAGACCAGCGGCACCCTGAAGCCCTTGATGTCCATGCCGATGATCTGCTCCGCGGCGCGCCGCGCCTCCTCGGGCGTCGAGGCCAGCTTGATCCCGCCGGCCTTGCCGCGCCCACCCACCGGCACCTGCGCCTTCACCGCCACAGGCCCAAGCGCTGAGCACGCCTCGGCGGCCTCGTCGGGGGTGCGCGCAACCCGCCCGGGCGGGATCGAGATCCCGAGCGACGCGAGGACCTCTTTGGCCTGGAACTCGAGAAGCTTCACAGGGGAATGTTTCCATGCCAGCGCGGATTCCTGCGGCGCTCCTTCCGCAGGGCCACCCGCAGGGCTCGGATCAACGCGCCCCGCGTGCGGCCCGGCTCGATGACATCGTCGATGTATCCGCGCTCGGCGGCGATGTACGGATTGGCAAAGCGCTCCGTGTAATCGGCCACCAGCTCGTGCCGCAGCGCGGCCCGGTCGGCGGCCTCGTCGAGCTCCCTGTGGAACACGATGTTGACCGCGCCCTCTGGCCCCATCACCGCGATCTCGGCCGTCGGCCACGCGACGTTGTAGTCGGCGCGGATGTGCTTCGAGCACATCACGCAGTACGCGCCGCCGTACGCCTTACGCGTGATGACAGTCAGCTTCGGCACCGTCGCCTCGCTGAATGCATAGAGCAGCTTCGACCCGTGCCGGATGATGCCGCCGTACTCCTGCGCCGTCCCGGGCAAGAAACCTGGCACGTCGACAAACGTCACCAGCGGGATGTTGAACGCGTCGCAGAAGCGCACGAACCGCGCGGCCTTCACCGACGCGTTGATGTCCAGCGCGCCCGCCATGACCTTCGGCTGGTTGGCCACGATTCCAACCGGATGGCCGTCGAGATGCGCAAACCCGACCACCATGTTCATCGCGAAGTACGGCTGCACCTCGAAGAACTCGCCGTTGTCGACGACCATCCGGATCACATCCTTGATGTCGTACGACTCCTTCGATGAGTTGGGGATGATCGTGGCGAGGCCGGGGTCCGCGCGCTCGGCGTCGTCTGTAGGCGGCAGCCGCGGCGGCTGGACGTCGCAGCTTTGCGGAATGAATGAAAGCAACCGGCGCACCTGCGCGAAGCATTCGTCCTCGGATTCGGCCAGGAAGTGCGCCACGCCCGACTTGACGTTGTGCACCTCCGCCCCGCCCAGCGAATCGAACGTCACCTCCTCGCCGGTCGTGACGCGGATCACCTCCGGGCCGGTGATGAACATGTAGCCAACGCCGTGGACCATGAACGTGAAGTCAGTCATCGCCGGCGAATAAACGGCGCCGCCGGTGCACGGCCCGAGGATTAGGCTCAGCTGCGGGATCACGCCGCTCGACTCCACGTTGCGCCAGAAGATCTCGGCGTAGCCTGCGAGCGAGACCACTCCCTCCTGGATGCGCGCGCCGCCCGAGTCGTTGATGCCGATGATCGGGATGCGGTTCTTCAGTGCGAGGTCCATGACCTTGATGACCTTCTCCGCGAACACCTCGCCCAGCGACCCGCCGAAGACCGTCGCGTCGTGGCTGAACAGCATCACGTCACGCCCGCCGATCTTGGCCATGCCCGTCACCACTCCGTCGCCGGCGATGCGCTTCGACTCCAGGCCAAAACCGGACGCGCGGTGGACCGCGAAGATGTCGAGCTCCTCGAACGAGTTGCGGTCGACCAGGCGAGAGATGCGCTCGCGAGCGGTCAGCTTGTGCTTGGCGTGCTGGCGGTTGAAGGCCTCGGCGTCGCCGTGGCCGGCCTCGTACTTCCGCTGCCGGAGCAGGTTGAGAGGATCGACGCGGTGTTCTGGTTTTGGCTTGTCCGGCATCAGGTCACGAACGCTGCGTAAACATCCAGCGGTGACCCTCGAGATCCTCAGCGCGATATTTGCTGCCGTACTCGTCGTCCTCGAGCGGCGATAGGATGGTCGCGCCACCGGCGCGCGCACGCTCGTAGTGCGCCTTTGCGTCGTCCACGTACACCAGGACGCCGTCGACGATGTACGGAACCTCCGACCAGCGCGCCGCGTGCGCGCATTCCTCGCGATGCTTTTTCGGGCCGTGATAGTGCGGGGAGGGCGTTGCGAGCATGATCACCCCGGAGCCGGTCTCCATCTCGCCGTGGGTCAGGTGGCCGTCACCCGGCGCCGTCATTCGCGCCCGCTCACGGAAGCCGAAAACTCGCGCCAGCCAGTCGAGCGCGGCCGGCCCGTCCTCGTAGGCGATCATCGGGATTACAGCGGGATAGTCAGGAATTTCAGGCGGCCTCGGTGGGACGATACTCGCCGAAGGCCTGCCGGAGCACATCGCAGCACTCGCCGATCGTCACGTAGTCG
>VBFW01000382.1 GCA_005880525.1 Chloroflexota bacterium
CGCCTCTTCGAGATCGGAGAGCGGCTGGTGCAGTCAGACCTCGCGCGCACGATGGAGCGGCTCGCGGCCGAAGGCGCGGCCGACTTCTATCGCGGTGCCCTGGCGCGCGAGATCGCCGCGGACTTCGAAGCCAATGACGGCTTCATCACCATTGACGATCTGCAGAATTACGCGGTCAACGTGACGGAGCCCCTCCGGGGTTCGTACCGCGGCCTGTCGGTGCTCGCCGCGGGCGCTCCCGCCGGCGGGCTGACGCTGCTGCAGATGCTCAACTACGTCGAGAAGTTCGACCTCGCGGCGCATGGTTGGCCCAGCACTTTCGTGGCGCAACGCCTGCGACGACGCAGGCAATGCGGTCTCGTTGACCCACACCCTCGGGTCGGCTTCCGGTGTGGTCACGCCCGGCCTGGGCTTTGGCTACAACGACTACATGAACTGCTTCGACCCGCGGCCGGGCCGGCCCAACTCGGTGCACCCCGGCAAGACGCGCGTGACCATGATGACCCCGACGATGATCTTCGACGGCGACCGGCTGCACGTGTGCATCGGCGCGCCTGGTGGGACCAAGATCGTGACCGGCATCCTCCAGGTGCTCGTGCACGTCCTCGACCACGGCATGACACCCGTGGAGGCGGTCAGCGCTCCTCGCGTCGACTTCCAGGGCGACGCAGTCCAGGTGGAGGGACGGATTCCGCCGGTGGTCGTTCGCGGTCTGGAGGCGGCCGGCTATCGCGTCAACCGCCGCACGCTCAACTACGACTCCTACTTCTCGCGGCCCCAGCTGATCGCCTCGCGCGACGGGCGCCTGATCGGGGCATCGGATCCGCGCAAGGACGGCGGGACTGCGCTGGCCAGCGCGACGCAATGAGATTCGACGGTCGGGTCGTGCTGGTGACAGGCGGCGGCCGAGGCATCGGCGCCGCCACCGCACAGCAGTTTGCGGCCGAGGGCGCGCGGGTCGCCGTTTCCGACCTCGACGACGGTCCGGCGCGCGAGGTGGCCGAGCCGATCGGCGGGCTGGCGATCGCGTGCGACGTGACGCAGCATGACGCGGTCGAGTCGATGATC
>VBFW01000021.1 GCA_005880525.1 Chloroflexota bacterium
AGAAGAGTGCGGCGAGAAACACGGCAGTGAAGGCAAGGGCAAGCCAGAACGTGTACGCCTGCCGGTAGTTGGGGTCGTACTGGTAGAGCTGGCTGAGCGAGATGCCTGTGCCCGCACCGAGGTCCTGGTCGAGGCGAACCGCGATCGAAGCCACCTCGGCGATGACCCACATTCCGATGGCGAACTGCGCCGCGCGAAGACGCAGCGCGAACAGCGAGATAGGGATCGACAGGGAGCCGGCGTCCACTAGCGCGACGACCATCGCGATGTATGGCGGCATGCCGAAGCCCGCAAAGAACACTGTGCCGTAAGCGCCGAGACCGATGAACGCCTGCTGGCCTACTGACAGAAGCCCGCCGTAGCCGGCCAATGCGTTCCACATCGCGGCCAGCAAGACGAGGATCAGGAGCGTGGTCGTCTTCTGAACGATGTCGGGACTGAAGACCAGCGGCACGCTTGCCAGCAGGAGCGCGACCACGCCGGTGCCGCCGGTGAACAGCTTCGAGGTGCGCGTCCAGCGCCGGACCATCATGCCCGAGCACCGAATCGAACCAGACGGACGCCGCCGAACCTGAGGATCAGGACAGCCAGGAACAGCAGGTGTCCCGACAGCGCCGCATACTCGGGATTCAGCTGCGCGCCGAGTGTCTGCGCCACGCCGAGTGCGAGGCCGCCCAGGAGCGTGCCCCACAGCGAGCCCATCCCTCCGATGACCACAGCCTCGAACGCGAAGATCAGCTGCGTCGGCCCGCTGCCGGGGTCGAACACCGATCGGATCGCGAGGAACAGGCCGCCCAGCCCCGCGATGGCGACCGCGATGGCGGTGGCGCGTGCGTAAACATGCCGGCTGTCGATACCGATGAGCTCCGCGGCGTCGGGATCCTCCGCCGTCGCCCTCATCCGCCACCCGGGCCGCGTCCTCGACAGGAACAGGTGGAGGGCGGCGAAGACCACCACCGCAACCGCCAGCACCACCAGGCCGAGCGCCGAGATGGAGATGCTGCCGAACAGGTTCCAGCTCTCGGTGGTCAGGCCGCCCGCGCTGGCGCCAAGCGAGTGGACGTCAGGCGAGAACTTCAGCAAGAGAAGGTTCTGGATCACGATCGACAGGCCGAACGTGGCCAGTAGCGGCGTGAGGATGCCCGCCTTCAGGGCGCGCTGCAGGACGGTCAGCTGCAGCACGTAGCCGAGTGCGATCATCGCCGGCAGCGCGATCACAAACGCGAGCAGGGGCGACAGCCCGGTGCCCTGCACTATGACCAATACGAGGTACGCGCCGAGGACCGCGACGTCGCCGTGCGCGAGGTTGATGATGCGCATGACCCCGAACATCAGCGACAGCCCACAGGCAAGCACCGCGTAGAAGGCGCCGAGGAAGATGCCTTGCAGGATCGCGTTGGCGACACTCATGCGCCGGTGCCTCCGGCCGCCGCGCGCCGCAGCCCGAAGTACGCGTTGACGATGCGATCGCGGTCCAGCGACCGCGCCTCGCCCTCCAGCACGACCCGCCCCTCGAGCATGCACACAACGCGGTCGGCGACCTTGAGCGCCCGCCCGAGGTCCTGCTCCACGAGCAGTACCGTCATGCCCTCGCGGATCACGTCAGCTAGCGAGCGGTACACCGCGTCGACCGCCACCGGCGCGAGCCCGAGCGACGCCTCGTCAAGCAGGAGAAGTCGCGGATTGGTCATCAGCCCACGCCCGATCGCGACGGCCTGCTGCTCCCCGCCCGACAGGGTCGCGGCCGGCATGTGCAGCCGTGGCTTCAGGAAAGGAAAGACCTCGAGCACCGCTTGCACGTTCCAGCGCCCGCCGGTTCTGGACGCGGCTGCAACGCGGAGGTTCTCTTCCACAGTGAGACCCGCGAACAGCCGCCTGCCTTCGGGCACCAGCGCGATGCCCCTTCGAACCCTTGTGTGCGCGGGCAGGCTCGTGATGTCAGTGCCATCCAGCTTCACCCGACCCGCATGCGGCGGGTGCGCCCCCGCGATCGCGCGCATGAGCGTCGTCTTGCCCGCACCGTTCGCGCCGATCAGCGCGACGGTCTCGCCTTCCGCGACCTGGAGACTGACACCCCGCACCGCCTGCAGCAGCCCGTAGCGACAGTCCAGGTCCTCGACTGCAAGCAGGCTCATGCGCGATTGCCCAGGTAGGCGTCGATGACAGCGGCCTGCGACACAACGGCCTCGGGCGGGCCCTCGGCGATGATCCTGCCGGCGTCCATGCAGACCAGGCGGTTCACCACCTGCATCAGCACGTGGACGATGTGCTCGATCCAGAGCACGGCGAGGCCGGCGTTCTTGAGCCCCGCGACGGTTTCGACCAGCGCTGCCGACTCGGCGTCGGTGAGGCCAGCGCCGATCTCGTCCAGCAGAAGCACCACAGGTTCGACAGCAAGGGCGCGTGCGAGCTCGAGGCGCTTGCGCTGAAGCAGGCCCAGGCTTTCGGCGCGCCGGTTCGCAAGCCGAGTCAGGGCGGTCTGATCGAGCACCTTCAAGCAGAGGTCGTAGGCGTCCGCGCCGCGCCGGCGCCCCCCGGCGGTGGCTCCGACGAGCACGTTCTCGAACACCGTCATGCCGGCGAATGGCCGCGGCACCTGGTGGGTGCGCGCGATTCCGAGCTTGCAGCGGTCAGCGGCTCCCTTCGCGGTCACGACCTGGCCGTTGAAGACGACGGCGCCCGAGTCTGGTGCAAGGGCGCCGGATAGCACGTTGAGCAGCGTGGTCTTGCCCGCGCCGTTCGGGCCGACGACGCCTACGGCCTCGCCGCGATTGAGGACGAGGTTGACGCCGTCCAGCACCGCAAGCGCCCGAAAGCGCTTGCGAACCTCGACCGCGGCGAGCGTCGCCGGGCCTTCAGTCACGGTCCGGAATTATCCGGCGGTATACGGCTGCAGCGTGCCCGCGACCGGGACGTTGGGGTCGGACGAGTTCTCGCAGATCACGAAGTCGACCGGCCACTTCGAGACGCCCTGCTTCCACTGGCCGCCGATGATCGGCGTGGTCTGCACGTTCGGGATAGGAGCCCCGGCAAACGTGGGCGGCTTTGTCCAGTCGAGGTGGCCGACGATCGTGTCCACCGAAAGCGTCTTGACGGTGTTCGCGACCTTGGTCTTGTTCTTCGGATCGCCGCTTGCTTTCAGCACCGCTTCGGCGACGTCGAACAGCGAGAGACTCGCTCCTAGCTGCTGGTTCCACTGCTTGCCGCTCGAGCTCTCGTAGCCGTCCGCGAGCTGCTTGCACGTGACGCCTGTGAGCGAGGACTTGTACGTCCAGGTCGGATGCCAGTACACGCCCGACGCGAGGCCGTTGCCGATCGCGCCTAGCGAGCTGACCTGCGACGGGAAAAGGCCGGTCTTGGCGATCTGCGCGATCTTCACGTGCTTCGTGTAGCCCTGCTGGTGCGCCTGCTGCCAGAACGTGGCGAAGTCGGGCGGAATGGGGAAGGTGTTGAAGATCTGGCAGTCCTCGGCGATGAATTTCTGGATCTGCGCGGTGTAGTCGTTGGTGCCGTCCTCGTACGCGCCCGGGTCGACGATCGTGTAGCCCGCGCTCTTCAGCGCAGGCGCGAGCGCGCCGCGGATCGCGTTGCCGTCGGCGTCGTTCGGATACATGACGCCGACCTTCTTATTGGTGGATATCTGCGGCCACAGATGCGTATAGGCGTTGAAGAACTGCTCGACGCCGAAGCAGTAGTGATAGATGTACTTGAAGGTCGTCGACTGTCCGATCTTGCCGCCGAGTCCGAGGTACCAGGCTTGCCACGGCACGACTGTCGAGATGCACGGCACACCCGCGGCCTCGCACGCGGCAGCCACAGGGTTGGTCGTCTCCGGCGTAGACGTGGTGAGCATCAGGTCAACCTTCTGGCTCTGGATGAGGTCCTGCGCCACCTGGGCGCCGACCGACGGTGTCGACTGCCCATCGCGAGAGAGGATCTCGACCGAGTAATTGCTCCCGCCGATGTTGATGCCGTTCTGGAAAGCCTTCTTGGCCAGGCTCAGCACATAAGCGTCCGGCTCACCGAAGCCCGCGGCCGGCCCGGTGATGGGGCTGACGTAACCGATCTTGATCGAACCGCTCGACGACGACGACGAGGAGGAGAGACACGCCTCGAGCAGACCCGGCACCGCCAGTCCGCCAAGGACTACGCCGGTACCTTTGAGCATCTCGCGCCGCGTGATCGACGGCGCCGAAACCTTCCTCTTGCTCACCTGATTACTCCTTGCTGTTGTTCAGGCCTGCGGGAATGGTCCGTGTACAGACGATCCGAGTCTGCACCAAGCCATAATGCTCGTCAAGGGCGTTGACCGAGCCGGACTTCGAGCCGCCATATCTCTTTCCCGACTATCGCGCGACACAGCTGCGCGCGCCGCGCCGCGAGCTGGTGCGATTGCCCGATGAATGGTTCCACCACCGCGGCGGCCCTGCGTTCGGGCGCATTACGGTCAAGGCGGAGGATTCGGACCTCACGCGGCAGCATCGGGGAGAGCCGCTCGGAGAGCGAATCATCCTCACCGGTCGGGTGCTGGACGGCGACGGCCGGCCCGTACGCCACACGCTGGTCGAGGTGTGGCAGGCGAATGCCGCAGGCCGGTACGTCGATCCGGTCGACACCCATCCGGCGCCGCTCGATCCGAACTTCACCGGCGCGGGACGCTGTCTCACCGACGGCGGGGGCGTCTACCGATTCGTGACAGTCAAGCCCGGCGCCTACCCGTGGCGCAACCACCGCAACGCCTGGCGGCCGGCGCACGTGCACTTCTCGCTGTTCGGCCCGCAGCTTGCGAGCCGGCTCGTGACCCAGATGTACTTCCCTGGCGACCCGCTCATACCGCTCGACCCGATCCTCAACTCGATCGCCGATGCCCGGGGCCGCGACCTGCTCGTTGCGAAGTTCGACCCGGAGGCCACTGAGCCCGAATGGGCGCTCGCGTACCGGTGGGACGTCGTCCTGCGCGGTCGCGACGCGACGCCGAACGAAAGTTGACGATTCCGACGCCGTCGCAGACCGTCGGTCCCTTCTTCGGCTTTGCGATGCCGTTCGAGGACGACACGCAAACGATCG
>VBFW01000022.1 GCA_005880525.1 Chloroflexota bacterium
CTCTAGTCGGGACCTCTTGCCGCAGCAAATCTCTCGTGTGGCGGGACGACCAGAACGCGGCCATCGTCCGCTCGAGCAATCTGCCAGCGGCCCTCGTGAACCCTCATGTGGTGCCAGTAGCACAGGAGCACGAGGTTGCCAAGAACGGTCTCACCCTGATGGATCCAGTGCAGCAGGTGGTGACCCTCGGTGTAGGTGGCAGCGCGGTCGCATCCTGGCCACACGCAGTGCCGGTCCCTGGCGACGAGCGCCTTTCGCGTCGGGCCCGAGATGACGCGCCTCGCGCGGCCGACGTCGATGACGGTCGAGTCAGAGCCGAGAAGGATTCTGGTCACCGCGCAATCGCACGCGATGCGCTCCACCATCCTGCTCGAGATCGGCAGTGAGAACTCCATCTCCGCCGCCGGCGCGCCTGCGAGACCGAGCAACGTCTCGAGCGTGGTCGTGACCTGTAGGTGGGGCTTCTGGTTGGACTGCATGGGCAAGGCTCCACTGTCGAGCGTCTTCACCGCTACCTCGACCAGCGCATCCGCCATTCGGCGCTCGCGTTCTCGGTCGTCGTCGGCGCTGTGCTTGCGCGCCAGCGGCTCGAGTGCCGTGCGAAGAGCGGCGGCTCCAGCGGAGTCGAGCCACGCGGAGATGTGAACCATGCCCTGCTTCCCGCTGGACATCTTCAGCTTGCGGTTCTCGATGCCGTCGAGCTCTTCGTCGGCGTACCCCTCGGGATCCTGAGCGTGGCGGTAGTGCATGCAGTAGTTGTTGAAGCGAGTGAGGCTGTCCTCGATGCGAGCGCGCTCCAGCAGCCTTTGCTCATCGAATCCCTTCGAGGTCTTCGATTCGCGCAGCGCCTCGGCGGTTCTGGCGATGACCACAAGATGGGCGAAGCCGATGTCACCGGCGATCAGCGCGTCCATGCTTTCGTCAATCGCCGCCGCCTGCGCGCCGACGCACATCCGGTCGGCGACATCGCCGGCCGTCATTCTGCAATCCCGGCGTACCCACTCGATGGGGCTCGCGTATCCCTGCCCGATCCAGTCATCAGAGGCAGCCACGAGCGCGACCTTCATAGAAAAGGAGAGAGCCTGCAAATCCTCTGCGTGGGCTTGCCGCGAAAGACCTTCAACGACCTCCTGCGCGGTCTGGTCCTGCGCTGAGCTGAACCACTCGGACGGCGCGGCGATCATGAACAAAGGCTACCAAACAGATGTTCGTGAGTCAAGCAAATTTACGCCTCGAGCTTCAGCGTCACCACCTGAAAAGGCCGTAAATGCAGCTCGAGCGAGGTCTCCTCGCGCTCCCTCTCAAGCAGGTCGCACAGCGTCACCCGGCGCGCCGGCAGGGTCGTAGCGATCCGCGCCCGGCACGGCCGTCCCCAAGCCTCATAGAGACGCACGATCACCGCGTCCGAATCCTCGGCGCGCTTGATCGCCGCTACCAGAACTTGCGGCGTATCGATCTCGATGAGCGAACGCGACGTCCCCACCGGCAGGCTTGCAGGTACGACGCGAAGCGGCGTGTTCAGGTCTTCCGCCGCCTGGATGACGGCCGCTTCGCGCCAATCGCCGAGATGGGGCATGAGTGCGTAGGTGAAACGGTGGGAACCCTGGTCGGCTTTCGGGTCGGGGTGAGTGGGCGCCCGCAGCAAAGACAGCCGAATAACGCCCCCGTGGATATCGTGTCCGTGTTTGCAGTCGTTCAGTAGAGCTACGCCATAGTCGCCGTCGCCCAGATCGGCCCAGCGCTGCGCGCAAACCTCGAACATCGCCCGAGCTTGCGGCGTGTCCATGTGTGTTGGCCTGCGCACATGCCCGAACTGCACCTCGTAAGTCGCCTCGTCGGCCGATATAGCCACGGGAAACGCCACTTTCAGAATCTTGTGGCGCTCGTGCCAGTCGACGTCTGTCGCGAAGTGCAGAACGCGTCCTTCGAGTGAGATCTCCTGTCTCACCGTCGAGGCTCCGAACCTGCGGCCGACGATGACGAAAGCCTCGCGGTGCTCGACGTCGACGTCCCACGCGTCCCAGCGGCGCGGGTTGTCATCGTGAAGCTCGAGCACGTTGCCCGGCCCGCTCAGCACCTCGCGGCTGGCTTCCTTGTCCCAGATCGAGGCGATGACGCCATCGTCGTCGAGCTCGACCCGAAGGAATTCGTTCTCCATGGCTCCATCAGAGTCGGGCGGCCTGTCGCGAACGATTGCATAGCCGTAAGCGGGCGCGCCCGCCCGCGGGTGAGAGGTCGAGTTGAAGACCGCGAAGCTGCCGCCATCGCCGACCAGGGAATCCTGTGCATGCGCGATTAGTCGCTCGGCTTGGACAACCGCCTGCCACATGTCATGAACGTTTTGCTCGTACACCCAGTCGATGCTGGATCCCGGAAGGATGTCGTGGAACTGGTTCAGGAGCACCGTCTTCCAAATCGACCCCAGTTCGTCCCGCGGGTACTGGCCCGAAGCCACCGACCACATCTCAGCATCGCGGAGCACTGTCTGCGCCCACCGGTTCCACCACTTCGTTCGCGCCTGCGACGTGTACGTGCCGCGGTGCAGCTCGAAGTACAGCTCGCCGCGAACGGTCGCGAGGTCGTGGGCATCGGCCGAGGCGCGGTCGAAGAAGTCGATGGCCTTGCCGATCGGCACGCCGAGCGAATGCGCCGACTCGATCATCTCGGCGGTCGCCCCGCCACCGCCGTCGCCGTACCCGAACAGGTACAGGGACCGGTTGGAGCTCGCGGCGTCCTTGAAGTTGCGGGCGCTGAACTCGACCTGGTCGGCGCTGAAGTCGCCGTTGTAAGTGTCGGCCGGCGGAAAGTGCGTGAACACGCGCGTGCCATCGATCCCTTCCCACCAGAACGTGTGGTGCTCAGGCTTGTTGGTGTCGTTCCAGGACAGCTTCTGGGTCAGGAAGTAGTCGCACCCCGATTCCTTGATGAGCTGCGGGAGGTTGCCGGGATACCCGAAGACGTCAGGCAGCCACAGGATGCGCGTCTCGTAGCCGAACTCCTGCATGAAGTAGCGCTTGCCGTGCAGCAGCTGGCGCACCAGCGCCTCGCCGGACGGCAGGTTGCAGTCGGCCTCCACCCACATCGCGCCGACCGGCTCCCACTGGCCCGCCGCCGCCTTCTCCTTGATCCGCCGGTACAGGTCCGGATACGACTTCTTGACCCACTCGTACTGCGCGGGCTGCGAGCACGCGAACACGAAGTCCGGGTACTGATCCATGAGCTCGACCTGCGTCGACCAGCTGCGCGCGCACTTGCGCCGCACCTCGCGAAGCGGCCACAGCCAAGCCGTGTCGATGTGCGCGTGCCCGACGGCGCTGATGGCGTGACCTTCGAGGTCGACGCGCGCCTCGCTGGAGGCGGGCGGCCGCCATGGCACCAGCTCGAGCTGGTTCAGGACAAACATCGGATCCGGCGACTCGCGGAGCTCGATCATCGACACCGCCGGCTCCACGCCGGCCAGCGTGGGCAGTGGGTTGGCAGCGGCCTCGAGATAGAAGTCGACCTCCGAACCGTCGACAGGCAGAAGGTTGTGGTTCGGGTCGACGCCGCGCCACGGCTTGCCGTCCTGCCAGGCGAGCGCCTCGCACGAGAAGCCTGTGGGCAGGTGCCAGCCGAGGTCGACAGCAACCGCGGCACGCCTTCCGCCCCAGTTGTCCGGCACTCGCCCGCGGACATGGAACCAGGTGGTGCTCCACGCCGGTCCCCACGGGTCACCGACACGAAACGGTTTGAACTCGCCCTTGACGGCTTCGGCGTACGGGATCGGCTCGCCGCGCACGAGCAACGCGGACAGCTCCAGCTCCATCGGGCGCTTAGTCTGTGGCAATGCGCATCGAGGCTGCGACCGAGGCGACGCAGGAGCTTCTCGAGGCGTTGACCGCCCTGCTGCCGCAGCTCAACCCGAAGCTCAAACCGCTGACGATGGAGCGCCTGTCCAACGTCATCAGCGATCCAGCCACAACTCTCCTGGTCGTGAGTGATGGCGTGGGCATTGTCGGCGCGGCGGCCGTGCTCGTCTACGCGACTCCCGCATTCGTCAAGGCACGCATCGAAGACGTCGTCGTCGACGAGCATTCGCGCGGCCAGGGCGTGGGCGAGGCGCTGGTCCGTCGCTGCATAGAGGTCGCGCGCGAGCGCGGCGCCGAGATCGTCGAGCTGCAGTCAGCGCGGTGGCGCGAGGTGGCGAACCGCCTGTACCCGCGGATGGGCTTCCAGCTGCGCGAGTCGAACCTCTACCGGCTAGAGCTCTAGCCCTCTGGCAGCAGCTTCTCGAGCCGGCCCACGTAGTCGGCCATCGTCGCGAAGGCCGCCTGCACCGGCTCGGGCGATGACATATCGACGCCCGCCATGCGCAGGCCCTCGAGCGGGTACATCGAGCCCGCGCTCCTGAGGAAGGCGATGTACGACTCGGCAGCGCCTGGCGCCCGAGCCGCGACGCGCTCGGCGAGGTGATGCGCGCCCGCGATGCCTGTCGCGTACTGGTACACGTAGAAGTTGCTGTAGAGGTGGGTATGAAACTGCGCCCACGTCGAGCCCGCGCGATCGCGGTCGGCGCCGCTGACGTCGACCTCCTTGCCGTAGACCTCGCCCATGAGGTCGGCCATCAGTCCGTTGAGGTAGCTCGCGGTGATCGCGCCGCCTCGCTCGACACGTTCGTGGATCTCCAGCTCCAGCCGGGCGAGCGTCGGCATGATGAAGAAATAGCGATAGAAGTTGGACATCGCTTCTTCGATGACCGCGATCTGGAAGTTCGGATCGTGGTTCGTTTCGAGCAGGTGGCGCCGCGTCAGCCCCTGGTGCATGTTCGACGCGACCTCAGCCTGGAAGAGCCCGTAGTTGGAATAGACGAAGGGCTGCGTGCGCCGGCCGTAGAACGAGTGCATCGAGTGGCCGAGCTCGTGAGCCAGCGTGCTCATCGAGTAGATGTCGTTGTTGTAGCTCATGAAGATGAAAGGCGGCGTGTCGGGTGAGCCGGTGGAGAACGCGCCCATGCGCTTGCCTTTGTTCGGATAGATGTCGACCCACCGGTCCTCGAGCGCTCCGCGGCGCAGCACCTTCACGTATTCATCGCCCAGCGGGCTGACGCCCTCG
>VBFW01000023.1 GCA_005880525.1 Chloroflexota bacterium
CAGACCAGGTGGTTCCAGCTGAACTCGAAACCGGCCGCCAGAAGGGCCACCGCCAGCACCGCAGCGACTGCCGTCGAGATCACGACGCGTCGCCCCGGCCGCGCATCGATCGCGAGCACCGTCGAGCCGATGGCCAGCCCCGCGCCCAGCAAGAGCGGGATCCCTATTGACATGGCTGCGAGCCAACCGAGGACCAGCAATCCCGCGGAGGCGCCGCCCCGGAACGCCGGACGCGCGGCAGCGGGAACCACCAACGACGCGAGCAGAAGCAGCGCCATCAGGAGCTGGTAGCTGGCGACGAACGGCACGGTTAGCACGTCTGGTGTCCCGTGTTCGCCCTGGCTGCGGATGATCAAGACGTAGGCCGCGGCGGTGGCAGCGATGGCGACGACCGCCACGGCGACCAGGACGCGCGCCGCCATCCCTTCCGATCGGGGCTGGGCGGCGACCACGGCGGCAGTCTACGTCTAGCGAGAATGTGCGGCGTGGCCGGACACCACCACCACGACGAGGGCTCCTACGCCGATGCCGCCGCCAGGCGCGCGGTCATCGTCAGCGCTCTTGTCCTCGGCATAGCGGCGGCCGCCGAGTTCGGCGCCTCTTTCCGAGGGCACTCGGCCGGCGTGCTCGCCGACGCACTGCACAACGCGGGCGATGCGGTGACGACGCTGGTCCTGCTGGTCGCCTTCGCAATCGCCCGCCGCCCGGCGACACGCCGATTCCCGTCTGGCTTCGGTCGGGTCGAGGATGTCGCGACGCTGGTCATCGTCGTCGTCATCCTCATCACCGCCGTGGCGGCTGCATTCGAGTCCGTGGGACGGCTGCTTTCCAGCGAGGGCTACACGAACCCATACGCCGCGCTCGCGGCCGCGGGCATTGCGGCGATCGCGAACTTCGGGGTGTCCGAGTACAAGATCCGCGTCGGCCGCCGCATCCGCTCGGTCGCGCTGGAGGCCGACGGGCTGCATTCGCGGCTGGACGGGCTGGTCTCAGGGGGAGCTTTCGCCGGACTCGCGCTTGCGTGGGCCGGCTTTGCCATCGCCGACTCGTTGGCCGGCGTCCTCATCGCCATCGCAATCATCTACATCCTCGCGGGCACTGTCGGCCGGCTCGTGCTGCGGATGATGGACGCCATCGATCCTCAGCTGATCGAACAGATCACGGGAGCGGCCGCGAACGTCACCGGGGTGCTCGGCGTGCACGACGTTCGCGCTCGCTGGGTGGGACGCGAACTGGTCGCCGTGCTGCACATCGACTGTCCGCCGAACGCCACCCTGGCCCAGGCGCACAACATCGCGCAGGCCGTGGAGAAAGAGGTTCACCAGCGCGTGCCCGCAGTCCATCTCGATGTGCACATGGATCCGGGGACCGGGAAGCATTCCCACTCTCCCTAAGATTTAGTAGACGTGACTGAGTACAGCCCCGGGCTGGAGGGAGTCGTCGCCGCTCAGACCGCGATCAGCGAGGTCGACGGAGCCAACGGTCGCCTCATCTATCGGGGCGGATACCTGATCGAAGACCTGGCCCCTGCCGCCTCCTTTGAGGAGACCTCTTACCTCCTGTGGAATGGCGATCTGCCGAACAAGTCCCAGCTCGACGCGCTGCGCCAGGAGATGGCCGCGGCGCGCAAGCTCAAGGACTCCACACGCAGCGTCCTCACAGCGCTCGAGTACGACACCGACCCCATGGACGTGCTGCGAACCGCAATCTCTGCGCAGGGCGCGGCCAAAGCGCTCCAGAAGCCGACCGTCGCCGAGGCGATCGCGCTGACGGCCGTGGTGCCGACGATCGTCGCCGCGGCGTACCGGCGCCGCCACAAGCGCGACCTAGTCGAGCCGCGTGCCGAGCTCAGCCATGCCGCCAATCTCCTCTGGATGATGGACGCCCAAGAGCCCGCCAAGGAGCGCGTCCACTGGCTCGACCAGTACCTCGTGCTGCTCGCCGACCATGGCCTCAACGCCTCGACGTTCACTGCACGCGTCGTCGCTTCGACGGGAAGCGACCTCACGTCGTGCGTGGTGGGCGCGATCGCAGCGCTGAAGGGCCCCGCGCACGGCGGCGCGACCGCCGCGGCGCGGGCGATGCTCGACTCCATCGGGCCAGTCGAGAACGTCGATAAATGGCTTGCTGACGCGCACGCCAAGCACGCGCGGTTCCCCGGCTTCGGCCACCGCGTCTACAGGACGTACGACCCGCGCGCCAAGATCCTGCGCGAGATGGCGAAAACCGCGGACCCGAAGCTGCACCAGCTGGCGGCGCACACAGAGGAGGTCGCGCTCAAGATCCTCCACGACGCGCACCCCGAGCGCCCCAATGCGACCAACGTCGACTTCTGGGCGTCGGTCGTGCTGACCGGTGCCGGCATTCCAAAGGAGCTCTTCACATGCGTGTTCGCCATGTCCCGCATCGCGGGCTGGACATCACACGTGCTCGAGTCGCTGGCGGATCTGCGCATCATCCGGCCGGCCTCGCAATGGGTGGGCCCAGAGCCGGGGAAGAAGCCGGTCCCGATGGAAAAGCGCTGATGCCCGCTGAGTACGTCCCCGGCCTCGAAGGCATAGTCGCGGCGCAGACCGAGATATCCCTCGTTGACGGCGCGAACGGCCAGCTCGTCTATCGCGGTTATGTGATCGCCGACCTCGCCGAGGACATCTCCTTCGAAGAGGTTGCGCACCTCTTCTGGTACGGCAGCCTTCCGTCCAGAGCTCAGCTCGATGGTCTGGCCGCGCAGCTGTCGTCGGTGCGCACGCTCACTCCGCCGGCGATGACCGCCCTCGACGCGCTGCCGACGAACTCCGACCCGATGGATGTCCTGCGCAGTGTGCTGTCGATGCAGGGAGTGCTGCCTCACCTGCAAAAGCCGACCATCGAGCATGCGATCCACGCGACCGCCGCGCTGCCCACGATCCTCGCCGCGTTCCACCGGCGCCGCAAAGGTCTCGACCGTGTGAAGCCGCGGCCGGACCTCGGCCACGCCGCCAACTACCTGTACATGCTCAACGGCGAGGAGGCCAAGCCTGAGCTTGTGCGAGCGCTCAACACCTACCTCGTTCTGCTCGCCGATCACGGCATGAACGCCTCTACCTTCACCGCGCGCGTCATCGCATCCACCGATTCAGACCTGATCTCGTGCCTGGTCGGCGCCATCGGCGCGCTGAAAGGTCCGGCGCACGGAGGCGCGCCGTCGGCTGTGATGGACCAGCTGGAGCAGATCGGCACGGCCGAGAACGCCGAGCCCTGGATGCGCGAGGCGCGCAAACGCAAGGAACGATTCATGGGCTTCGGGCACCGCGTCTACCGCACGTATGACCCTCGCGCGAAGATTCTCAAGGCGATGTGCCAGCGGCTGAACCCGAAGTTCTATGACCTCGCGTCGAAGGTCGAGGAGACTGCGCTCGCGATCCTCCACGAGGAGCACCCGGAGCGGCCGCAGGCCACGAACGTCGAGTTCTACTCCGCCGGAGTGCTGCAGGCGATCGGCCTGCCCAAGGACTTCTTCCCGCCGACGTTCGCGGTATCGCGCGTCGCTGGATGGTCTGCGCACGTGCTCGAGCAGGCCGGCCACAACCGGCTAATCCGGCCCCAGTCGGAGTACGTCGGACCCCAACCCAGAAAACCGGTCCCGCTCGCCGAAAGAGGCTGACGCCTCTGCAGCGCAACCTGGCGCTGGCAGGCCTCGCCTGGTTCCTCGTCCTGGTCGCGGCCGTCACCGGCTACTGGGTTCTGCAGCCCGTCCTACGCGACCCGCTCGCCAGTGATTTCACGCTCGTCTTCATCGCCGTCCGCATCGGCACCCAGCACGGCTGGAGCCACATTTACTCGCTGCCGCTGCAGCATCAGCTCTTCAGCGAGCTGAGGCCTGGGGTCTTTTTCAACGACGGGCAGCGCTTCATCGCCCCGCCACCGCTGGCCTGGGTCACGCTGCCGCTGACCGGGCTCGGCGCGGCCGGCGCCTTCTACGCATGGACTGCCCTGTCGATCGCCGCGCTCGTGGCTGCCTGGTGGCTCGGCGCTCCCGGCGGCGGGCTGGAGAAGGCGGTGTGGCTCATCGGCGCGATCGCGTGGTACCCGGTCCTGTACGCGCTGCAGTACGGACAGCCCGCGCTGGTGGTCCTGCTCGCCGCGATCGCTTGCTGGCGCCTCGCCGAGGGTGGCAAGCCATACCTGGCCGGGCTGGCGCTTGCCGTAGGCACCAGCTTCAAGCCGCAGCTCGTCCTGGCCGTCCCGCTGGTGCTGCTGCTCGGCGGAAGATGGCGGATCGTCGCGGCCTGGTTCGTGGCCGCCGGCGCGCTTGCGGCCCTCTCGTTGCTGGCGCTCGGCTCCACCGGCCTCGACGACTACCGGAGCCTGCTGGCCGAAGCGCAGGCGCTGCGGAACAACCGCTACTTCACCTGGGCCTACGTCCTTGGCCCTGGCGCGCTCAGCTACCTGGCCCAGGCCGTGATCCTGCTCGCCGCCGCGGCCGGGGCATATCTGAACCGGCACGCCTCGACCGGGCGCCTCCTGGCGCTCGGAATTCTGGCCGGCGCAGTGGGGGCGACGTACTGGCATCTGCAGGATTTCACGATCCTGATAGGTGCGGTCTGGCTCTTCTGGCGCGACAATCCGCCGGCATGGCAACGCATATGGATGGTGGCGACGGCGGTGACGATCGAGCTCGCCTGGCCGCTGACTCCCCTGCCGCTCCTGATCGCAACAGCGGTCTGGCTCGGGTTCCTGGTCTACCCGGCAAACAGGGCGGTGCCGGCGCCGGCGTGAAGGCGGGGGCGGTGAGGATCCGCCACGCTCGAATCATCGTCGCCGCCGGAGCGGCGATCGCGGCGCTGGCGATCCTGCTGCTCTCTCGCAACTTCAACTTCTACTTCGACGAGTGGGACTTCATCCTCGCCGCGCCCGACTGGACGTGGCTCAGCTTCCTGCAGCCGCACAACGAGCACCCGGTGGTGATTCCGAAGCTCATCTACGCGGCGCTGCTGAACACATTCGGCCTGCACGTGTACTGGCCATACATGGCGGTGCTGCTGGCGCTGCATGCGACCAACGCCTTCTTGCTGTTCGAGCTGGTGCGGCGGCGCAGCGGCGACCTCATCGGCGTGGCCGCGGCCGCGCTCATGCTGGTCCTGGGCGCGGGCTGGGAGAACCTCTTGTGGGCCTTCCAGATGACCTTCGTCGGCTCCGTCACATGCGGGCTGGGCGCGCTGCTGGCCCTGCAGCGTT
>VBFW01000024.1 GCA_005880525.1 Chloroflexota bacterium
CGATTATCCGGCTGACCACAGTTCCTCTCCGATCGATGTAAAAGGTCTCTGGCGGGGCGGTCACGCCGAAGTCGTGGTACGAACCTTGGACCGCGGGGCCGACGGGATATGGACTTTGAATATCAGTCTCATAGCTGTGGGCGGCGGCATCGGTGTCCTGCATGTCGACGCCTATGAACTCAACTCGTCCGGCCGTACTTCGGGCGGCGGCGGCTAGCACTGGCGCCTCCTGGCGGCATGGCACGCACCACGAAGCCCAGAAATTGACGACCATCGGCGTTCCGGTGAGTCCCCGGAGGCTGATCACATCGCCGTCGAGCGACCGTACGGTGAGGTCGGGAACCCGACTGCCCACAACTGAGGTGGACTGCTTGGCAGCGTGCACCAAACCCCAGCCCAGGGAGGCAGTGAGAGTGGCGATCGCCAGGCTGGGAACCACCCAGACCGCGACGATCCTGAGCGTCAGCCGTGATCGAGGCGCCCCAGCAGGCGACCGGTCTGCCACGCTTACTATTCCACCCTAGTAAGCATACCGACGTCCAGCGTTTATGATCCGGCTGATGCCGCGCCGGGACGACATGCAACGTGCGCTCTCCTTGTTGGGCCCGCTCGAGGGCCGGCTCATGACGCAGATCTGGAGCGGGCGTGTCTCCGAGCCGTTCGTCGTGCGCGACGTGCTCGCCCTTACCCCTGACCTCGCCTACACCACCGTGATGACCACGCTCAACCGCCTCGCCGACAAGGGCGTGTTGAAGGTAAGCAAAGGGGCCTCGCGGCAAGCACATAAATATCGAGCCGCGGGCAATGTCAGTGCGTTTCTCGCCAGCTCCGGACGAGCTGAGGTCGACCGCCTGGTGGCACGTTACGGGGATGCCGCGCTTGCCGCCTTCGCGCATCGCCTCGATCGGCTATCTCCGACGACTCGCCAGGCGCTCAAGAAGTTGCGCTCAAAATGACGATCCGCAAGCTGGCAATGCTCGGCACGGTCGCGGCGCTCCCGGTTATCTGCCTGGGTGCGGCCGCTGGCTGCCGGACCCTCGGCCCATGCGGTCTCGGCCTCGAGGCAGGTGATGCGTCGGCATGGATCTGGCTCGGGTCGCCGCTGCTGCTGCTCTCGATTGTCGTCATCGCCTGGATCGTCCGGTTCGCCCTGACCGGAGCGTCGACGTATCGCGAGATCGCTGGCCTCCGGCTGTCGCCAACATCGTTAAGACTGGCTCGAGTCGCGTCCCGCGCTGGCATAAAGCGCATCCGCAGTCTGGATGCGGAAATGCCCTTGGCCTTTTGCGCGGGCGTCATGCGCCCGACTGTTTACGTTAGCGAGGGCGCACTGAGCACCTTGCAAGAAGACGAGCTGCTAGCCGTGCTGTATCACGAAGCCGATCACGCTCGACATTGGGAGCCAGCATGGCGCGGAGCACGCAGCGCCGCGGCGCAGGTCCTCTCGTTTCTCCCAATCGTTAGATGGTTCTGCGAGCGCGGCAGCCGGCGCAGCGAGATCGCTGCCGACATCGCTGCCGAACAAGGCGTGGGGTCCGCCGCACTCGCGGGCGCTCTGCTGGTGATGACTCCGAGCAAATTGGGATTGGCCGCCTTTGCCGGCTACGCAGAGATGCGGGCGAGGCGGCTCCTGGGCCTCCCATTCGACGAGCCGCACGTGCCGCGTGCTGCCTGGGCAACAACATTAGTACGCCTGTGGATTGCCCTGAGTCTGGTCGGATGTGTGTTGAACATCGCCGTCGCCCTGCGGTAGGCGCTCACGGCGGGAACCGCCTGCGCGAACCATGCTACTATGCGGCGATAGTTACCTAAGGAGGGCGTCGGTGGCTCAGTACTTGCCTTACTTGCTGTTCCTGGCGTGCCCCATCTCGATGGGCTTGATGATGTGGATGATGATGGGCAGGAACCACAATCAGATGTCCGCCTCCGGGCCGGATCCACGAATGGCCGAGCTAGAGAGCCAGGTGAACGAGCTGCGGGTGGCGCTGCAAGACCAAGAACGTCGAGCTGGCGCCACCCTCAGGGAGAGCGGGTCGTCGCTCAAATAGGCGGCCAGCGAGCGCGGGCGTACCAGCTCAAGATCGGTGCCATAAGCGGCAGCCAGCGATCGGTGACAAGAAGGATCCCCATTACTACCAAGAGGGCTCCCGACGCGGACTGAACGATGGCCGCGCCATGTGCGACGCGTCCAAGGAGCGATCGCAGACCTACGACCCAGAAACTCAACGCGACGAAGGGAATCGCTAGGCCCAGGCTGTACATGGCCAGCAATACCACCCCTTGCGTCAGGTCGGCGGTCGACGCGCCCAGGGTCAACACCGCACCCAGCACTGGCCCGACACAGGGTGTCCAGGTGATGGCAAAGGCGGCCCCGAGCGCGGGCGCGGTCCACAGCTTGCCGCCGCGGAACCAACGGCTCCAGTCTCCGCTTCGACTCAGCAGCCCAACCCGCGCCTCGAGCAACAACACAATGCCCATCAGGACAATGAATGCGCCCGCTATGCGAGCCAGGG
Organism: Chloroflexota bacterium; assembly: GCA_005880525.1. GTDB lineage: Bacteria > Chloroflexota > Dormibacteria > Dormibacterales > Dormibacteraceae > CF-118. Next base: position 2,514 of record VBFW01000024.1, read on the forward strand.
ACAGTCGGTTGTATAGGAGCAGCGACCCGAGCTCCGACGCTGTCGCCCCAAGGGCCACGAACACAGTTGAGAATCCGGCGACGAAAAGCAGCGCTGCGAGCACGGTGCGGCCGCGATTTCGGCCCAGCTCGGCCGGTGAAACTCCGCTCAGGTAGCTCAAGTAGCCTGGGAGCAGAGGTAGGCAGCAAGGCGATGAGATCGAGAGCAGGCCGGCGGCAAAGGCCAGCATGGCGTTGACGAGGTTCACGCGCTCATCCTAGAAGGCTGGGATACTATCGGTCGTTAGTAATGGCCGCGCAATTGTGGTAGACGGTCCCGTTCTCGCGCGCGGAAGGCGATCCAGCTCGGGTTCTCGCGCAGACCATCCTTTCAGCACAGCCTCGATCTCAGCGGAGCGATAACCCTCTTCGCAGCGGTCTAGGTGTCCCGTGCCCAACAGGTGGCGATTTCACCTACCGCTGTCCGGTCCGTGGTTCGTGAACGGTTCGCTGGCGGAGGGCTGATGCCAACGGGATCAAGACCTGGGAGCGGGGCATACTAAACCGGTGCTTGACAGCGCCCAGATGCGTCAGCACCGCGAGGCAACGGTCCGGGAGCACATGGAGGCGGAGAACGCGCACGACTTCGACCGCTGCATCGCCGCATTCGCGCATCCGCGTTACGAGATAGTCGCCACCGGGGAAGTCTGGGACGGCCACTCCGGTGTGAATGCACTCCTCCAGGCGAACAAGAAGGGGTTCCCCGATTTCCTGTTCCATCCTGAGACGTTTCACCACGCGCCCGAGGCGGTGATCGTGGAGGGCCGATTCACGGGCACGCATCTGGGCAACTGGCGGGGCCTACCCCCGACTGGCCGAAAGGTCGACTTCCGCCTGATCATCGTCTTCATCTTTGAGGGCGACCGAATGATTTGCGAAAGGACCTACTTCGATATCGGGACGCCGCTCTCACAGGTGGGTGTGGCGCGGGACCCCAAATCACGTGCTGGCAAGATCGCGCTCGCGCTCAACCATCCGATCGTCATCGGCAAGGCCCTGGTGCGCTCGATGCGTCACCGGTACGCCGGCCCATGATCAGGGTCGGGACCGTGATCGAGAGCCCCCAGACCGGGGAGCGCCTGGTGTTTCGCTCGACGGCCGAGTCGTCTAATGGCGAACTCTTCCAAGCGGAGCTGACCACGCAGGCTGGTCCGTACGTCGTGAGGTCGCACCTGCACCCCAGCCAGGAAGAGCGCTTTGTCGTACTCGAAGGCAGGTATGGGTACAGGATCGGGAATCGGACTGGCATCGGCCAACCGGGCGAGACCGTCGTCTGCCCGGTCGGGGTCCCCCACAGTCAATGGAATGCGGGGCCTGGTGCGATGCGGATCTATTACGAGCATCGCCCCGCGCTAGAGTCGGCTGAGCTGTTCTTCGAGACGTACTTCGGACTCAGCCGCGACGGCAAGCTGCTGCCGTCGGGCGACATGCGTGTCCTGCAAGCAGCCGTGCTGCTTACCGCCGTTGACGATTTCATACGCATCACGAGCCCGCCGCTGTTCGTGCAAGACCTGGCTTTTCCCCTCCTCGCGGCCATTGGTAGAGCACGCGGTTACCGCGCGCGGTATCCCGATTACGCCAGCTCGCGCGCGGCGGCAAGGTAGCCGCAAACCTCACCCCCTTCGGTCTCCAGGAAGTGAATCTGCCGCTTGCTAACCACGCGGTCTTCCGCAATAGCCCTCCTTCGGCGGCGCACCACCTCACCGCTAAACTGCGTCGTGATCTGGTCGAGGGTGTTGGCGGGGCTAATCCGACTGGCTGGAACGCGACGCAGGCGATAGCCAATGAGTAGTTTCGATTTCCGCGCCCGCGACCCAGGTCTCCGATCTGTCGACCGCCTCAAAGATGTGCGCGCGCTCGATCGCATCGGCGTTGATGTCGCGCCCGCGAGATATTTGGATTGCTCGGTCCACACTGGCCGCAGCCCTTGGAATCGTGGTTGCACTCCAAGCTGGGTGTGGTGATGAGTTACTCCCGGCTCCCAGCGGTCGCCACGAGACGGTTTTGAAGCCTGGGTAAGTCCCTGGCAAGTCGTCGGTGGAGGGAAGACCTGCCAGGCCAGCCCCTAGCCCGACGCATGTCAGGGGTAAGAGGACGCGCGACCGCCGGTTGATCAGAAGGGCCCGCAGCGGTTGTAGCTCCGGCGCTCTAAATCTTGGAGCCAGAGAGACGATGGCCCACGCGCTCGATCGTTTCGCGGCGAGCCCGGTCGCCGGATAGCCGATGGGTTGCGCAGAACCGGCTATCCGGCCAAACCCCCAGGTCAGGCGTGACTGTCGAGTCTCATCAGGACTGTGGTGCCCAGGAAATCGGCCTGTGCGATCCCCGTCGAGCGATCGACCACCATGCTGAACGATGGACTCTCACCCTTCAGAAGCGTGGTTGGTTGGGCGATCTCGCCCGTGATCCGAAGCTCGCCGCCGATCTCTCGAACATCGGTGACCAGGATGGATCTGGCAGTGCCCGGAAATACGACTCCACTCATGGCATTTGGTGCGCCAGCATGAAGGCTCTTGGCCAAGGTGCCCATTCGAGCGCGGATGTCGACGTGGCCCTCGATGACGTAGGAAGCGTAGGTTGGGAGCGGTGCCTTAGGCATACCGGTCACTGCTCGGAACCGCACCACATTGTTGCCGGTCCAGCCGAAAAAGCCGGCCACGGGCATGGCGGCTCCCGCCGCCAGCGCCGCGGTGCCGGCCCCCGCAATCTTCAGAAAATCGCGCCGATCCATTGTCTTCATTGCTGCTCCTCCTAGTGGGGCGTCCCGAGGTACGGGAATTCAGACAGGTAATCCGTGTGAGGGCCGACGTTGTCCGTTGTCAGGCCACCGCCGGTCACGAGGCTGAGTGAGATGTCGATGACGTCATCCTGCAAGCCGCGGCCGTTTAGGGCTGCGTAGCTTGTGGACTTCGAGAAGTCGTAGTTCAGAACGTCTGGCAGAAGTACGGTCGCCAGCGCCGGGTTGCCGCCCAGGGCTGTGAGCGTGCTGGCGAAACTCTGCACAAAGGTGGGGCCCTCGCTGGTGGTCGCGGTCACGTCCTGGTTGGGGTCGATCGAGTTGAATATGTTTTTGTCCTGGCCGTGATTGAAGACAGTGTTGATGGCCGCCCTGGCCATACGGTCAACACGAACTAGGCTTCCGTTCTGAGAGAGGAGGGTGCGGCCCCACAAGCTCGTCGACTTGGGAGTGGCGCCTAGGGCGCTGTTCGGAACCTCAAGCACAATCCCAAAGACGTTTTTGTCCACGAAGAAGTCGCCGTGGGTGAAATTGAAATCGTCGATGAAGCCGAGCAGGTCGAAGAAGAACGGATCGCTGCGGATACCGGCGAAGAACTTGTAAGCGCCGCGTTGCGTGATGATCGGCTCGCGCCCAAACGAGGCGGGTGCTCCGGCGATGACCACGGGGCCACCGTCGTTGAGTTGGGCCGCCAAGGCTCCCGTGGCTAAATGGACGGTCGCCGTTTGCGAGCCGCCGTTGACCTCTGAAAACCTGATCCGAAAAGATCGGTCGGCCACAGCATCGCCGTTTGTGTCGATGTTGATTTCGTAAATCGCGGAGCTGTCGAAAGAGTTGGCGAGCAAGGGAGCCATCGGGCCTGGAGAGTCAAGGTGGTCAGCCATGGTCAATCCTCCATCAGATACCACTGGTCGCGGGTGCCGACGCGTCGCCGAAAGGGCATGTCCCCCTAAAGGCGAGCGTCAGGTTCCGCCTCACATAGTTGGTACGAATCAGGGCGCCGAATGGATCAAACGGGTTGCGGCACCGCGCCAGCAAACCTCCAGCGTTCGCCCTGACATCGAAGCGGGCGATCAAGGCCCAAGCCGTCGCGGCTGTGGGAGCCTGTGGAAAATGCCCGCAGTGTTGACCACAGTGACCACAGTTGCGTTGTAACACCCCGGCACTCGGCGGCCAAATGAACTCACCTAGAATTCGAGCGACCCGTTCCGGAGTAGCTCAACGGTAGAGCAGGCGGCTGTTAACCGCAAGGTTTAGGGTTCGAATCCCTACTCCGGAGCCAATTTCTGAATACGAATTCGCGTTAGCCGTCAAATATCAATTGACTGGCTTACGGCAATTTTTAAGAGGCGCTGTCGAAAAGGAGCCATTCGCTGGATCCCAGTTCAGTCTCGAAGCTAATCCTGCTTGGTCGCCGCCGCCGGACCGCTGATGTTGACCCACAACGTCCTGGTCGCGTGCGGTCCCGGATTGCGGAAGCGATGCGGAAGGCTTGAATCCAACCGGATTGCGTCGCCCGTGCGAGCGACGTGGAGGCGATCGCCGACCGTCACCTCGAGCTGGCCTTCCAGCACGAAACCAAACTCGAAACCCTGGTGGTGGAGAGGCGCCCGGCTACTGGAGGTGCCCGGCTCATACCGGTTCTCGGCCAGCTCGTAGCCTCGCTCGGTGTCGCCGATCATGATCCGCCGATCGACACCGGGGGCGGTGCGGATGACCTCCTGATTCTCGGCCCGGCGGATGACCGAGTGCCCGTCCGGTGGCTCCAACGAATGCAGGAACTCGGACATCTGGATCCCGTATGCGTCGGCCAATGCGTGCAGCGTCCCGATTGAGGGCGTGCTGCGCCCGCGCTCGATCATGCTCAGCATCGCGATGCTGACACCCGTGCGCTCCGATACCTCGCGCAGCATGAATCCGCGCTGTTTGCGAATCGTCAGCGCCCGCTCGCCCAGCCGTCCGGAAAGCAGCTCGGGCGTCGCTCGCGATCCGTTGCGGGCCATCAGGGCTCCCGTCGTGCAGCCGTCGCCGCGGGCTGCGCAGTGAGCGCGCCGTAGAGCTCTGGCCGCCGCCATTTCAAGACGCCGGGGATCGTGCGGTAGGGAGCGGGCACGATCAGCTCCTCGTCGGTGTCGCGCAGCCAGCGGATGCGATCGATGTCGAGCACCGCGCTCAGGATTCCGGGCTCATGCGACTCGCACAGCACGCGCTCGGGCGAGGCGATCATCGCGATTCCTGCCGTGAGGTGTGATCCGGTGGGCGGCAGCTGCAGCTCCGCTTGCCGGTACTTGCGACCGAACTCCTCGGGGAAGAGATGCATTCGCGCAATCTCCGGCACGAAGACCTCGCTGCAGACGAGCATCGCGAGCTTCCCCCAGCCCATGTCGAAGACGGGAAATTCGTCGGCCTCCTTGTAGTGAAAGTCCCAGAGGTCGCCGTTCGGGTAGATGTACGGGCCGGCCGGATGGGTGCGGTGGTACCGGCCCTTCACAATGCCGTCAGCGCCGATGACCGCGGCGATGATGTGAAAGCGGTTGCTGCCAGGTTCAGTCTCCTCGGAGGTGCCGGCCACGACCGCGACCTTGTTTTCCTTGGCCGCCGACGACAGGGGTCCGATCGAATCGAATCGGCCCCGCTCGCGGTACGGCCCCGGGAAGTTCTCGGAGAACAGCAATAAGTCACATCCGGTCGCGCCTGCCTGACGGATGAGGCTCACCGCCTCGTCGACGTTGCGCCTCTCGTCCGTCCCGTACCAGGTCCGAGGCTGAGCGACTCCAAGTCTGATCTGAGTCATGTCTTCCTCCTCCTTGAGGTCAACGCGCCTCTCGCTCGTACGGCAGCCCGAGCGCTTCAGGCATGCCGACCCGGCGGCGGCGCAGGCGAGTCCAGGTGATGATCAGCACGACCAGCGTGAACACGTAAGGCATCATGGCGAGCAGGTGGGACGACACTGGGACGCCGACGCTCTGCAACTGAAAATTCAGGCCGTCGACGAAACCAAAGATGAGCGCTCCCACCAAGACTACGATCGGGTTCCAGGTACCGAAGATCACAAGCGCGATCGCGATCCAGCCACGCCCGCCGGTCATCCCTTCGGCCCACGAGCGGGTGTACACGACCGAAAAGTAAGCGCCTGCAAGGCCCGCGAAGCCTCCTCCAACGATGACCGCCAGGTAGCGGATGAGAAACACCGGGACACCCGAGGCGTCTGCGGCCCCGGGCTGCTCCCCCGCTGCGCGCAGCCACAGGCCGAAGCGAGTGCGGTAGATCAAGAGCCAGATGCCGATCGCGATGAACGGTACTGCGTACACGAAGACGTCGTGGTTGAACAGGACGCTGCCAATCACGGGCAGCTGCGAGAGAACAGGGATTGGGATCGCATTGATTTCGCCGCCGGGCCGACGGCCTGCATAGCCGGCGCCAAGGTAGGCCGATAGCCCGGCTCCCAGAATGGTCAGCGTGAGGCCCATGACGATTTGGTTCACGCGGAGCCCGACGGTCATCACCGCGTGCACAGACGCCAGCGCCGCGCCGGCGACAACCGCCCCCGCCATACCGAGGAATGCATTCTGGGTGCGGACGGTCACGATGAAACCGACGACGGCACCGATCAGCATCATTCCCTCGACGCCCAGGTTCATCACGCCGGCGCGTTCGGCGATTAGCTCGCCGAGTGCCGCGTAGGCAAGCGGAGTCCCCAGCACGATCCCGACGCTTACGGAGTTCAGCCAGAAGGTCACGACCGGACTCCCGCGGTCGCCGGTTCCAGGGCATGCGGCGGGCGCGTCATGTGCACGCGAAACGCAAGCGCGGCGTCGCCAGCCAGCAGAAAGACGATGATCAGCGCCTCGATGATGGTGGCAATCGGCTGCGCCACGCCTGTGGTCTGGAGCGCGTAGCTGCCTACCACCAGGGTGGCGAAGAGGAAAGCCGCGACCACCACGCCGAGAAGCCGCCCGCGGGCAAGAAAGGCGATGAGCACTCCGGAGTATCCGTAGTTGACGGAGATCCCGTCCTGCAGGCGGTTGGTCACTCCCGTCAACTCGATCGCCCCAGCGAGGCCGGCGATCGCGCCTGACAGCGCGAGCACGATGACCATTCGCCGGCTGATGTGCAGGCCGAGGTATTCGGCCGTTCGCGCATTGCCACCCGCGACGCGGACCGAGAATCCCCACGGCGTGCGCTCCATGAGCCACCAGCACGTAACCGCGACCAGGACCGCGATCACGATGCCGACGTGCACGTAGCTGCCAGGGATCACCGGCAGCACGGCGGCGTCGGGCAGCGAACGCGAGTACGCGAAGCCGAAGGCTTTCGGGTCGGCCCATGGACCGAAGATCAGGTGGTCCATGAGAAGGATCGCAATGTAGTTGAGGAAGAGGGTGACGATGATCTCGTTCAAGCCGATGAGCGCGCGCGGGATCGCGGCAATCGTCGCCCACATCGCGCCGGCGAGGCAGCCGGCGAAGATCATCGCCGGGAGGACCAGCGGTCCTGGCAGCGAGGTCGCGTAGAGACCGACGCCGGTGGCGGCGGTGGCGCCGATGATCAGTTGCCCTTCGCCGCCGATGTTCCAAAGACCGATCCGCAGGGCCGTCGCAACGGCGAGGCCTGTTAGCACCAGCGGGCATGCCTTGATCAAAGTGGCCTCGATGCCGTCGCTCGATCCAAGCGAGCCCTCCCACATCGAGTTGTAGGCGTCGATCGGGTCGTGGCCGCCGAGGGCAAGGATCACCCCGCCGGCCACCAGCCCGGCCACGACGGCGGCCACGGGCACAGCGATGCGCATTCCAAGCGGTGGATTGAGACGGCGCTCGAGGTGGATGGATACTGCCATTCAGTCCGGTCCTTCGCCGCCCATGCGGAGACCGATCTCGGCGCGGTCGAAGCTCCCTCGCGAATACTCGCCGACCACCGCCCCCTTGAATAGGACGAGCACGCGGTCAGAAAGCTCGAGGATCTCGTCGAGGTCTTCGCTGATCACGACCACGCCGGCGCCGCGGTCACGGTGGCCAACAAGCTGGCTGCGCACCATCGCGCTGGACGCAACGTCCAGCCCGCGCGTCGGCTGCGCGGCGATGATCAGGTCTGGCTGCTCGTCGAGCTCACGCGCGAGCAGGACGCGCTGAAGCCCGCCCCCCGAGAGGTCGGCCAGGCGCGAGTCAGGGTTCTTGACCGGGATGCTGAACGCCTCGATCAGGCGTCTGGCCAACGAGGTCATGCGATGGCTCCAGATCCACAACGGGTGGCTCATCGTCGGTCGCAAGTACTGCCGCAGTGACAGGTTCTCTGACACGGACATGGCGCCCACGAGGCCGCGCTCCAAGCGCGCCTCCGGGATGTAGGCGACCGCCGACGCGATACACGTGCGCGAGCCGGCGATCGGGCGCAAGATGCCGGCCGCCACCTCGGCCAGAGCGTTTTGCCCGTTGCCGCTGATGCCCGCCACACCGACGATCTCGCCGCGCCGGACCTCGAGCCCCACGCGGTCCAGCGCTCTCACGCCGCGGCCCTCGACCGTGGCGGACTCCAGTTTCAGCACAATCTCGCCAGGCGTGCCCGCCCGGCTCGCGCCTTGCTGTGCCGCGGCGTCGGAACCGATCATCAGGACACTCATCTGCAGCGCGTCGAGCCCGGCGACCTCACGGTCGGCCACGACCTTGCCGTGGCGCAGGATTGTGACCTCGTCTGCCATCGCAATGACCTCGCGCAGCCGGTGCGTGATGAAGATGATCGACCTCCCGCCGCCGGCTAGCTTCCGCATCGATTCGAACAGCTCAGCCGCCTGGGGCGGGCTGAGCACCGCGGTGGGCTCATCGAGGATCAGGATGTCGAGACCGCGGTATAGCAGTTTGAGGATCGCGAGCTGCTGCAACTCGCCGACGCTGAGCGACCAGGCGGGCGCACGTGGGTCGAGCCCGAAGCCTGCCGCCGCCGCGTGCGCGGCCACGTCTTGCTCCACCTTTCGCCCGCCCCACGACTCTGTGCCCAGGACGACGTTCTCGGTCACAGTGAACCGCGGCACCAGCCTGAAGTCCTGGTGCACGACCCCAATGCCGGCGGCAAGCGCGGCACGGGGCGAGCCCGGCGCCAGTGGCCGTCCGCGAACCGCGACGGTCCCGGAGTCGGGAAAGTACTGTCCGCACAGGACCGAGATCAGGGTCGTCTTCCCGGCGCCGTTCTCGCCCAGCAGGGCGCGAATCTCGCCGGCCTTCAGGGTCAGGTCGACGTGGTCGTTGGCGACGCGGTCGCCGAACGACTTGGTGATCCCCCTGACCTCCAGGACGGTTGCCGCGGGCTCGGAGGCGGCTCCCAGTTCGGGAGCCGCCTTCGCATTGGCTCGATTTGTCAGCACCTGATGTCGGTGCCTACTGGCTGACCTTGCCGTCCACTCCCTTTACGAAGAAGGTGCTCTTGGTGTAGATGTCCCCGACGCTCCACGTCGTGCCGGACGGAATCTCAAGCTTGCCGGCGTTGTCGTAGATCGGGCCGGTGAAGACCTTGATCTTGCCGCTCTTCAGGTCGGCGATCACCTGAGCCACCTTGGCCTGGACATCGGCCGAGGCGGCCGCATTGACAGGGCCGACGGC
>VBFW01000201.1 GCA_005880525.1 Chloroflexota bacterium
CCGGCGTCTTGATAGCCGTCCACGCCGAGCGGCCTGAGCTCCTTCTCCTTGGCGGCCTCGACCATCGCGTCGGCAATGGCCCGCACCTGCCGGTCCGTCTCACCCTCGCAGATCACGAAGCAGTCGGCGAGTGAGGTCTTGTCCCGGACGTCGATCACGACGCAGTCCCACGCCTTCTTGTCGACCGCGGCGCCGCGCAGCAGCCTTGCGAGCTGCAGCGGCGTGGGACTCTTTTTCAAGGCCATTTCGATTATCCCCCGTAGATGTGATGGGTCGCGATGTAATGCTCGACCGCATCCGGCACCCGGCCGGCGACCGGTCGCCCCGCCATCAGATCGCGCCGCAGCTCGCTGCCTGACACGGACGGCGTCGGGCGCGGACACAGGATCACCCGTGCTGGATCGAGGCCTGCGGTCTTCACGTCATCGATCGTCGGAGCGGCGCGCCCCGGTCGAGTGATCACGATCACCGGCGCGAGCCCCAGCACCTCATCGGGCCGGTACCAGGACCGCAGCTGCGAGGCAGCGTCCCAGCCGAGGACGAGGAACATCTCCGCGTGCGGGTTCGCGCCGCGCAGCGCCAGGAGCGTGTCGAGCGTGTACGACGGTCCCGCTCGCTCCAGCTCGATGTTCGAGACGGTGAATCGTGGATCGCCCGCGGTGGCGAGGCGGCACATCTCGAGGCGCTGCTCGCCCGACGCCATCGCGCTGGGCCTGTGCGGCGGCGTGCCGGTGGGCACGAAGACGACCTGGTCCAGGTCGGCGCATTCGACGGCGGCCTCGGCGGCGGCCAGATGGCCGAGGTGGATCGGGTCGAAGGTGCCACCCAGCACGCCCAGCTTCATCCGGGGTCCCCGCGAAATCGCAGATTTTGTGGGGTGGTCACGGTTGGTACTCGAACTCGGTCGGTCCTATCCGCACCGTGTCGCCGGCCTTCACGCCTGCGGACTCGAGCGCCGCGCTGACCCCGATGCGGTCGAGCTCGACCTGGAACCCTTGAAGGGCACTGTCCGAATCGAGGTCAGTCCGCTGGACCAGGCGCTCGATCCGGTCGCCACTGACGCGGTAGCCCCATGGGAAGCGCTGCACTGTGAGCGCCGATGAGACCGGAGCCAGCTTCGCCGGCACGCGGCGTGGAGCGGGTGCCGGCAGCTTCGGCGCGTGGGCCAGCGCTTCGGCGATGTTCTCAGCCAGCTTCGGGATGCCGTCGCCGGTCTTGGCCGAGACGTAATAAGTCCTCTTGCGCCGGGTGCGCGAGCGCCGCGCTTCCGGCAGATCCATCTTGTTGACCACCACGATGTGCGGCCGATCGGCGACCAGCGCGGAGAACGAGGCCACCTCGGCGCGCACCACGGCTAGGTCGTGCACCGGATCGGCGGCGGCCCCGTCGATCACGTAGACGAGCAGCCGCGTGCGCTCGACGTGACGCAGGAATCGGAGTCCAAGGCCGGCGCCTTGCGCCGCTCCTTCGACGAGGCCTGGGATCTCGGCCAGCACGATGCCGCGGCCCCCCACCTCCATCACGCCGAGCTCTGGGTTCAGCGTCGTGAACGGATAGTCGGCCACCTTCGGCCTGGCGGCGGTCAGCGCGCGCAGCAGCGAGGACTTGCCGGCGTTGGGCGGGCCGACCAGTCCGACGTCCGCGATCAGCTTGAGGTCGAGCACGACCATCAGCTCTTGCCCCTTCGCTCCGGGCTCGGCATGGTCGGGGGCGCGCCGCGTCGGACTCTTGAAGTGCACATTGCCTCTCCCGCCCGCTCCCCCTCGCACGACCTCATGCCGCGCGCCGGGATGGTCGAGGTCGGCGATCAGCGCGCCATCCTCATCCATAACCACCGTCCCCACCGGCACATCGAGGGACAGATCCGCGCCGCGCCGACCCGTCTTGCGACCGCCGGCGCCATCGCCTCCAGGCTCCGCCTGCCAGCGCACCCGTCTCCCGTAAGAAGCCAGGTCGAGCAGGTCGGTGGTTGCCCGCATCCACACCGAGCCGCCGCGTCCGCCATCTCCGCCGTCGGGGCCGCCGCGTGGGACAAACGGCTCGTGCCGAAATGAAGCCGAGCCGCGGCCGCCATTCCCCGCGCGCAGGAGCACACGAGCCGAGTCGACGAACGGCCGGGTACGGGCGCCTGAGCTCTGGCTAGGCCTTGGCGTCTGCGGTCGCTTCTACGTTGACGCGCCGGCCGTCCTTGCCCACCCGCTGGTAACGAACCTTGCCCGGGACCAGCGCGAAGAGCGTGTGGTCGCGGCCGAGGCCGACCCCTTCACCAGGGGCGATCCGGCTGCCGCGCTGCCGGACGAGGATCGTGCCCGCGAGCACGTCCTGGCCCGCGTAGATCTTGACGCCCAGCATCTTGGGGTTCGAGTCGCGTCCGTTGCGGGATGACCCGCCGCCTTTCTTGTGTGCCATCTATTACTTCTTGCCTGCCTTGGCCGTCTTGGGTTCCTTGGCCGCCTTGGTTTCCTTGGCCGCTTTGGGTTCCTTGGTGTCCTTGGTTTCCTTCTTCGCCCGAGGCTTGCGGGCGGCTCCCTTCTTGGGGGTCTCCTCGGCTTCCTCGTCCGACTCGTCCTTCTTGTTGCGGCCGAACGGCATGATCTCGAGCGCCGTCAGGTCCGCGCGAGCGCCGCGGTGCACGCGCACCCTCTTCTTCGACTTATAGCGCAGGACCTCGATCCGCGGGCCGCGCTTGTGCGCCAGCACCCTGGCCTCGATCTCGAGCCCGTCGACGCCAGGCGCTCCAACCTCGATGGTGTCGCCTTCATGCAGCAGCAGGATGCGGCCGAACTTCACGGAAGATCCGGGCTCGGCTGCCAGCCGGTCGACCAGCACGCGGTCCCCCGGGGCGACTCGATACTGCTTCCCGCCGCTGACGACGACAGCCGACAGCGATTGGTCTGGCTTGGGCACGGCGAAGCATTCTACCAACTGCTGGCGGGGCGTTACTTGGTCAGCGCCAGCGTCACCATGATGAGTCCGAGGACCAGGAAGGAGTACGGCGCGACCGCCCGCGTGTACAGCCCGCGCGCCCGTTCCGCGCCCCTGCGAGCGAGCAGCGTGCCTGTCAGCACGCACAAAAGCGCCGCTATGACGCTGATGCCGAAGAAGCGAATCGCACCCGCGACGTCATCGGCTGACGGCGGGAAGAACAGGGTCGTGAACAGCCCGCAATACGGAAACCACAGCATCATTCGGGTCGCATTGAAGCGCGGGCGTGCACGCCGCTCAGCGGGCGGGGACATGGGCCACAGCCGCATCAACGCGGGCACGCAGAGCAGATAGAGAAAACCCGAAGCGACCTTGACGGGCAACAGCGCGGGCACGAGGACGTTGCCGAGCACCTGCGGGCGCAGGCTTTCGGGCTCGATCGCGGGACCGAGCACCGACAGCAGCCAGCAGCTCTGGATGACGAGAAGCAGGCCGGGCCGGGCCACGAGCTCCGGGTCGAGGGCCAGCTCGGCCCAGGCGGTAAAGCCGATGGCGACAGCGGCGATGACCAGGTTGCGATCGACCGTAGGTATTGCATTGAAAGGCGAGGCGAACTGCGTCGCCGCCAGCATCGCCAGCAGCGCGACGATCACCTGCACCGTGGGAGGCCTTCGCCAGCGAAGGTTCGGACGTCCGATGGCCTGGCGCGCGACTGCCGACCACGCGACCTCGATCGCCAACCCGAATACAGCGATGGTCAGCAGCCCGGGGTAGACGAGCAGCGAAAATGTGGCGCCCGCGGCGGACGAAAGCAGCTGTGTCACAGCCCCGCCAGCCCGAGCAGCGGTCGAGGGAAAAGGCCGAACGCCACGCTGACCGCAAGCGCGATCGCCACCCCGATCAGCTGGCGGCCTTTGGGCGCGCCGATCGTGCGCCCGAGCCGCAGCGATCCCGGCAGCCACAGAAGAAAGGACATGGCAAGCACCAGCGCCAGCGGCCAGTACATCGCCGTGGCCGCGCGCAGCAGCAGGATCCTTGCCGGAAATCCTGCAAACGGCGCCGATCCCGCAAGCGCAGCGGCGACGATGAAGTTGATGGGGCGGTCCGTCTGCGCCTTCTCACGCAATGACTGGCGCGACCAGAGGTACAGCGGGAGGCGCCCGAGCAATATCGAATAGAGGACGAGAAGCGCCGCACCCACGCCATCGGGCACGACGAGCCCGAATCCGCAAAGGGCCAGGCCCCAGTCGGCGATGAAGGAGTAGCGCCACGCCTCCGCGTCGGATGACGTGCGCCACGCGGCGAGCGTCGCGACCACGATGTTGATGAGGCCCAGGCCGATCAGCAGCGCTCCGAACGCGTCCTCCGCCCCCTCGACCATCTCGCCGGCTTTCCCGACAACCACCACCGCCAGGACCGGGCCGACGAAAGCAAGCCACGGAATTGGCGACGTGGCGGTCGACTCGTCTGGATCGAACTCGTGGATGTACGGCAGCACGCCGAGAGCGGCAGCGAGTCCGGCAACCACGCAGACCGCGACGATCCGGGTCAGCAGCGACGGCCCCTGCATCGCCGCCAGCGCGATACCAAGCGCGAGCAGTCCCACCGCGAGCGCAGGCGCGCGGAAACGATTTGCGTAATCGCGGCGGCCTGCGCCCGACGCCTGCAGCACGACCAGGAGAAGAAGGATCATCACCGCGAGGCCGAGGGTCGGAGCCGCGGCCATGGCGGTCATCCCCGCGAGGCCGCCGAGACCCCATCGAAGCAGTGTCGAGCGCTCAGCGCGCGGCGGCGGCAGCGCCACGAGGATGGCGAGGGCGGCAGAGGCGGCGATGAGGATCGCCCGGCTCGCGGGCGACAGCGTCAACGTGATGCCGAGCTGATCCGAGGTCAGGTCGGCCCTGCTCAGGATCACCGCGACCAGGCCCGCAATGCCCAGCGCCCCGCCAGAGGCAAGGGCCAGCCTCGGCCGGGGCCTCAGCGCAGTCGCGCAAGCCGCGCCGGCAGCCGGCAGCGCTACTGCGAGCTCAGGTTCCACGCGGACGAGGTGTGGCCGGGACAGGCATAGCCGACACCGCCGCCGTGACGAGCGCGGCGAGGCTGTACGACACGATCCCGTCGCCGGAGACCATTCCCAACACGAGTGCGACGCCGGCCATGGCGGTCAGGACCACGGCGGGCTCGGCGGCCTCGAGGAGGCGCCCGCCGAGCAGCAAGAGCACCGCCAGCGCTGCGAACCTCGCACCTGCGCTGGGGCCTGACGTGACCGCGAGTGCGATCCACAGTGCGACGAGGGCCGCGATGATCGTGAACAGAAGCCGCGGCGTCGAGCCCGGCTGCATCAGGCCCCACCCGTCAGGGCCGATCGTGAACCGCAGCGCCGAGCCCAGCACGCCGCCGGCCAGGAGCACGATCGCGCCGCCCTGCTCGCCCTGCGACCAGGCGATGGCTGCCGCAGCGACGGCCAGAGTCGCAAGCCCCGCGGCCAGCCCGCGCCGGCTGTCGGCCAGGACGACGACCGCGGCTCCGACCCAGGCGACGAAGGCTGCGACCTCGGTCATCTGCTGACTGCGATGGCGAGCGCGACCAGTGACGCCAGCCACAACGCCGGCCGTCCGCCGGCGGCCACGCGCTCCAGTGCTGCGGGATCGAACAGCGATCGGTACTGCTCGGGAACGGCCCACGACCGCACTCGGTCCCGAAGCCTCATCGTCGCGGCCGCGCCCGGCACGTCGAAGAGCGCCGCCTTCGACTGCGCGGCGGTCGTCGCGGGTCCGGGCTTCGAAAGCGCCACCGCTGCCGCGCCAAGAAGCAGCAGCGGCCCGAAGAGCGCCACAGCGGGCAGCCGCGTGGAGACGGTGATGATCGACAGCGGGTCCGGCGCGAGGCCTCCGGTCGGAAGCGTCATCACGCCGGCGATGGCGTCACTCGTGATCGAGGCCAGGGCCGCGACAGCAGGCCCGGCGGCGAGCACGGCCACGGCGAGGACCGCCGCCACCAGCGCGAGAGAATCAGTCGCCTGCCTGCGCCGGCCTGCGGGCAGGCCCACCGATCGCGCAGCCGCAGCCGCCGCGACCAGCCACGTGGCGGCGCCCGCGACGGCGACCAGCCCGAATGCGTTGCCCGTTTCGAACGCATCGGCCAGGCCCAGCACGCGCCCACCGAAGGCGAGACCCGGCGGGACGCCGGCTGCCGCGGCTGCGACGAGAAGCACCGCAGGGCCGCGACGGTCTGGAAGCAGGGGTAGGGCGGCGGTGAGCAGCGCCGCCGATGCAAGCAGGACCAGGCCGGCGAAGAGGCCGACCACGGTTCCGATGGCCATCGACATGAGTGCGAACCCGGCAAGGCCGGGGACCGTCTCGGCCATGTATTCGGAGCGCGTTGGAGCCGCCTGCGCGCGAACGGCGGCACCCAGAGCGACCAGCACACCCCACGTCGCGAGGGCAAGGTTCAACCACGACGGCGGGTACCGCCCGTTGCCGAGCTCGTAGGCGCGAACCAGGAGGTACAGGCCGAGCGGAAGGAGCGTCGCCGCGGTGACGCTCGCGGCGCGAAGCGAAGGCCTCATCCAGATGCGGACAGCCCAGCCGCGCCACGGAACGATTCCCGCACCCAGAAGGGCGGCGATCGCGATGAGCGCGAAGATCTGAGTGGTGAGCGCCGAAACGGGCACGGCTGCATAGGCGGCCGTGCCCGCTTGGATCTGCAGCGTCACGCCGGCCCACGCAAGCGCGACCCACGGGATCATCACCGACGCCCACGAGGGCCTCTCCGCGCGGACGTCCTCGATGTCGAACTGGACCACAGCGAGCGTCGCCGCGGTGCATCCGCCGATCGCGGTGAGGATCATGTTGCCCGACTCGATCGCGAGCACGACCGCCGCGATCGCGAGCGACGCGACGGTGCTCTCCTGCCATCCTCGCCGCTGCAACGTCAGCAGCAGCGCGGCCGGCGTCAGTGCGATCACCCCAAATACGACGCCCACGCCGTCGAGTCGAAGGTCGAGGCCGCTGCCGAACCCCAGCGGTCCGAGCGAGAGCTCCTGCGTCGAGCGCACGGTGAGCCAGAGCACGGCGACGGCGGCGAGCGCGGCCCATGCCCCCGCGGCCGCGACCACGCGCGCGATGCCCTCACCGAAGCGCGACGTTGCCGCCGCCACAACCGCGGCGGCGACCGGCAGGACCATCGGTGCCAGCAGCGCTATCGGTGGCACGCGCTAAGGGTATTTCGTCAGGTCAGGCGGTCGATTGCGGCCCGCAGCTCATCGGCTCGGCCCTGCTGCTTGGCGATCTCCTCGGGCGGGGCCTTGGCCATGAACTGCTCGTTGGCCAGCTTGGCCTCGATGCGCTCGAGGTCATTGCGCAGCTGCGCGACCTTCTTCTCCGTCACCGCCGCGTCCGCGGTCTCGACCTGGGGAAACACGACGGTCCCGCCGTCGAGGCCGAGCGCCTTTCCAGGCGGGAGCTGATCCGCCACGGCCACGTCGCCGATCCGCGTGAGCGCCTGGACCCAGTCGTCGTCCCACTCCTCGTCCAGCTTCACCGCTCCGCCCTTGGCGGGTGCGCCGCTGACCGACTTCCGGTAGGAACGGATCTCGGAGACCATCGCCATCAACGATTCGAAGTCCAGCTCGACCTGGGCGTCGATGTAGCGGCCGGCATCGTCGGGCCACTCGCTCCTCATCACGAAGTCACGCTCGCCCGGGAGGCGCGACCAGAGCTCCTCGGTGACGAACGGCATGAACGGGTGCAGCGCTCGCATCACCGCGTCGAGGCAGTACAGACCGATCGCCTGGGCGACCGGGTCGGCCGTCTTCAGCCTCGGCTTGGCGGCCTCGAGCCACCAGTCACAGAACTCATTCCACGCAAACGCGTAAGCGGCGTTGATCGAGTCCTGGAACGCAAACTCCTCGATCCCTCTTGCGATTGCGTCGCAGGCCGCGGCGAGCTTC
This sequence comes from Chloroflexota bacterium, assembly GCA_005880525.1. GTDB lineage: Bacteria > Chloroflexota > Dormibacteria > Dormibacterales > Dormibacteraceae > CF-118. The sequence continues at coordinate 7,877 of VBFW01000201.1, forward strand.
GAGAGAATCCACCGGTCCTCGTACAGCACAAGGCTCTCGGGCTCCGGGACCGGGCGCGGCTCGCCTCCGTCGAGGCTGATGAGGATTGGCTTCACCGCGTTCCACAGCTTGTTGCAGAAACGCCGGTAACCCTCGATGCGCGACTCGTCGTATCGCACGTCCTGGCTCGACATCGCCACCGACGCCGCCCACGCACGCAGAGCATCGGCGCCGTACTGGTCGACGATCGATCGCGGGTCGACACCGGTGCCGAGCGACTTCGACATCCTGCGCCCGTCGGCGGCCTGCACCTGGCAGTGGATCGCCACGTCCGCGAAGGGCACCTCGCCCATGAACTCGAGGCCCGTCATGATCATTCGGCTGACCCAGAGAAAGATGATCTCGCGGGCCGTGCAGTTCATGTTCGTCGGGTAGAAGGTCCTCAGGTCCTCGGTCTCGTCGGGCCAGCCGAGCGTTGCGAAAGGCCACAGGGCGGATGAGAACCAGGTGTCGAGAACGTCGGTGTCCTGCCTGAACTTGTCGCTGCCGCAGTCGGTGCACTCGTGCGGTGGATCGACGCTGGCGATGACGTGGTCGTTCTCGCAGTAGTAGACGGGGATGCGATGGCCGAGCCACAGCTGCCGGCTGATGTTCCAGTCGCGCAGGCCGTGCATCCAGTCGAGGTAGATGCGCTCGTAGCGCTCCGGGTGCCAGCGGACCTTGCCCGCCTCGCTGGCCGCGACGGCGCGGTCGCGCATCTTCTCCATGCGCAGCCACCACTGCTCGCTGATGAGCGGCTCGATGATGGCGTCGCACCTGTCGCAGTGCCCCACGTCGTGGGTGTACGGCTCTTCCTTGAGCAGCAAGCCCTGCTTCTTCAGGTCTTCGACGACCAGCTTGCGGGCCTCGACGCCGGGCAGTCCGTCGTAGCGGAGGCCCGGGACGTTCATGCGGCCGTCGAGGTGCATGCCGTTGATGACCTCGAGGTGATGGCGCTGCCCGATCTCGTAGTCCATCGGGTCGTGCCCTGGCGTGACCTTGAGCGCGCCCGTGCCGAATTCAGGATCCACCGCCTCGTCAGCGACGATCGGCAGCTTGCGGCCGACCAGGGGGAGGATCGCCGTCTTGCCGGCGATGTCGCGATAGCGAGGATCGTCGGGGTGCACCGCGACTCCGGTGTCGGCGAGCATCGTCTCGGGGCGGACCGTGGCAATGGTCACGTCCCCCCCACCCTCTATCGGATATTTGATGAAGTAGAGGACGTCGTCGTGCTCCTGCCACTTGACCTCGAGGTCCGAGATGGCTGACTGGTCGTGCGGGCACCAGTTGACGATTCGCGGCGCCCGGTAGATCCAGCCGCGCTCGTAGAAAGCGACGAATGCAGTGAGCACTGCGCGGACATAGCGCTCGTCCATCGTGAACCGCTGGCGCGTCCAGTCCAGCGATGCGCCAAGCACCCGGTACTGGCTGACGATCGTCGCGCCCATGGTGCGGTACCACTCGTCGACCAGCTCCGCGAACGCGTCGCGGCCGATCTCCTCTTTGCTCGTGCCCTCTTTCCCGAGCCGCTTCTCGATCACGTTCTGCGTGGCGATGGCGGCGTGATCGGTGCCGGGCAGGAACAGGACCTCGTGGCCGGTCATGCGCCGGTACCTTGCCCAGATGTCCTGCACCGTGCCGTTGAGCGCGTGGCCCATGTGCAGCTCGCCCGTGACGTTCGGGGGCGGCAGGCAGATCGTGTACCGGGGCTTGTCGCTCTTCGTGGACGCGGCGAACAGGCCGGCCTTTTCCCAGCGCGCGTACCAGTCGGCCTCGATGGCCTTTGGATCGAACGCCTTGGGCATGTCCGTCACTCGCGGGGCGTGCTTCATCGCTGATGTGATTCTCGCGTAGCCGGCCGAACGGGGCCGGCTAGGGTACGGCTACTGCAGCGGCGCGCGTGTAGATGGTCACGCCGTTTCGCCGACCACGCGGGCGGGGCTTTCCGACTCTTCGCCCAGCTCGAACTCCGGCTCGAGCGCCTCGCGAATCGACCGCTCGGAGATGAGGCAGCGCTTGATCTCCGGCCGCGACGGGATCTCGAACATCGAGTTGAGCAGCGCTTCCTCGATGATCGACTTGAGCGCGCGGGCGCCAGTGCCGCGAAGCAGAGCCAGCTCGGCGATGGCGTCAAGGCTTCCTTTCTGGAAGACGAGCTCGACGTTGTCCAGCGTGAAGAACTTCTGGTACTGCTTCACGAGCGCGTTCTTCGGCTCGGTGAGGATGCGCACGATGTCCTGCTGGTCCAGGTGGTGCAGCGTGACGATGATCGGCAGGCGGCCGATGAACTCGGGGATGAACCCGTACTTCAAAAGGTCCTGCGGCTGCAGGTGCTTGAGGGTCTCCGAAACGGCCTTGCGCTCGATCTTCGTGTGTGGCGCGCCGAAACCGATCGCGCGCCGGCCGATGCGCTGCTCGACCACTTTCTCCAGGCCGTCGAACGCGCCGCCGCAGATGAAAAGGATGTTGGTCGTGTTGATCTGGATGAAATCCTGGTGGGGGTGCTTGCGGCCGCCCTGTGGCGGGACGTTCGCGACAGTGCCCTCGAGGATCTTCAACAGCGCCTGCTGCACGCCTTCGCCGCTGACGTCTCGCGTGATCGACGGGTTGTCGGACTTGCGGGCGATCTTGTCGATCTCGTCGATGTAGATGATTCCGCGCTCGGCGCGGCTGATGTCGAAGTCCGCCGCCTGGATCAGGCGCAGCAGGATGTTCTCGACGTCCTCGCCCACATAGCCCGCTTCGGTGAGGCTGGTTGCGTCGGCGATGGCAAACGGCACGTCCAGGATCTTGGCGAGTGTCTGGGCCAGGTACGTCTTGCCGCAGCCGGTCGGGCCGACCAGCAGCACGTTCGACTTCGTCAGCTCCACGTCGCCGACCGACTTCGAGGCGGAGATGCGCTTGTAGTGGTTGTAGACCTGGACCGACAGCACCTTCTTGGCGCGGTCCTGGCCGATCACGTACTGGTCGAGAGCCGCGCAGATCGTCTTCGGGTTGGGGATGAAGCCGGTCTTCTGCTTCTTCTGACCGGCGGAGCGAGTGTCGTCCTCGAGGACCTCCTGGCAGAGGTCGATGCACTGGTCGCAGATGAAGACGCCTGGCCCCGCGACGAGCTTGCGGACCTGGTCCTGACCCTTACCGCAGAACGAGCAGCGGGTGTACCGGCGGCGATCCTCTCGTTCGTTCATTGGTCCCTCGTTGTCCTAACCGTGATGTCCATCAAGACGATGCCGGTGCCGGGGGATTATGGCCCCAGAGAATCTCGTTCGCAACACTTATGCACTCACTGCAGATGAAGACTCCTGAGCCCGCCACAAGGCGCACTCCTCGCTCGCCCTGGAGCTTGCCGCAGAAGGAGCATTTCGGCTTGTGCCGCTGGACCCCGCTGTCCTTGCTCTTTCGGCGAAAGATCATTTCGCGGCGGCGCCGACCTTCTCCTTCTCTTTTTCCTTCTCTCCCGCCTTGGGCGGGGTCAGGATGATGTCGTCGATCAGCCCGTACTCCTTCGCGGCCTCGGAGGTCAGGAAGTAGTCACGCTCGGTGTCCTGCGTCACCTTCTCCATCTTCTGTCCTGTGTGACGCGAAAGGATCTGGTTCAGCTGCTCGCGCGTGCGAAGGATCTCCTTGGCGTGGATCTGGATGTCAGTCGCCTGGCCCTGCATTCCTCCCCACGGCTGGTGGATGAGGATGTTCGCGTGCGGCAGCGCATAGCGCTGGCCCTTCGCGCCGCCCGCGAGCAGCACCGCGGCCATCGAGTACGCCATGCCGATGCAGATGGTCGACACAGGCGGCCGGATGTACTGCATCGTGTCGTAGATCGCGAGGCCCGCGGTGACGTTGCCGCCGGGGCTGTTGATGTAGAGCGCGATCTCCTTTTCGGGGTCCTCGGACTGCAGGAACAGCAGCTGCGCCACCACGAGGTTGGCGACCTGGTCGTCGATCGGAGTGCCGATGAAGACGATCCGGTCCTTCAGCAGCCTGGAGTAGATGTCGAACGCGCGCTCACCCCGACCGGTGTTCTCGACGACCATCGGGACGAGGTAGGAGGCGGGTCGCTCGAGTCTGCTCATGTCAGGCACCAGTCCATTCTAGACAGCACTCCTCGGGATTCAGTCAAGGTCGGGATTCAGGGCTTTGCTGGTTCGCGCACGCCGCCGATCTCGGCCAGGCGATCGAGCACTTTGAGGCGGCGCAGGCGGGATTCGAAGTACCGGCGAGCGGTCTGGCTCTTTTTGACCTCGGGTATGCGACCGGAAAGCTCCTCATCCTTCACGGCCTGCTCGTCGATGTACCGGTCGACCTCTTCGTCAGACGGCTCGATGCGCTCGCGCTTGGCAAACTCGTCGAGCACGAGGTCGACCTTGAGCCGCGCTTCGGCGTCCGGGCGCTCGTCCGCTGCCCACTGCGGCACGGTTTTGCCGACGTATTCGAAGTATCGATCGAGCCGCAGGCCTTGCCGGCCCAGGCTGCGCTCCATCGACTCGAGCTGGGTGGCGAGCTCCTTCTCGACGAGCGCGTCAGGAACCTCCACCTGTGACGAGTCGACCAGCGCCTTCACTAGCGCCTGCTCGCGCGCCATGCGCGACATGGCCTTCGCGGCCTCCTCGAGGTCGCTGCGGATCGCTTCGCGATACGCCTCGAGCGTTTCGTGCTTGCCGCCGCTCAGCTGCTTGGCGAGCTCGTCGTTGAGCTCGGGAAGCACCTTCTCCTTGATCCCACGCACCGTGACGCGGATCGTGCCTTCCCTGGCTGCGAGCTTCGGCTCCGAGTAGTCGTCAGGGAACTTGACGGTCACTTCGCGCTGCTCGTCGACGAAGGTGCCCGGCAGAGCAGCCAACAGCTCGGGCAGCAGGACGCCTTCCTTGAGCTCCGCCTCCATGGCCTTGCGCGATTCCGATTCGACGACCTGCCCGTCCGCCTCGACCTCGACATCGATCACGGCCACGTCGCCCGTGCGCACCTCGCGCTCGACTGGCGTGACCTCGGCCAGCGGCTCACGCACATCGTCGAGCCGGCGTTCGAGCATCTGGTCTGTGACCTCGACCGCCGGCGTGTCGGGCAGCGCGAGGTTCGACACGTCGCCCAGCGTGACCTGCGGCATCACCGTGATCGTCGCCTTCAACCGCGCGGGCCGGCCTCGCTCCAGCTCGAGCACCTCCACGTCGGGGTTGTCGATCGGATCGATCGACTCGTCTCGCATCGCCTGCTGCAGCACCTCGGGGACGATGGCCTCGACGACCTCCTCGCGCAGCGCGGCCGGGCCGATGCGCGCCTCGATCAGCTGGCGCGGCGCCCGGCCGGGCCGAAAGCCTTCGATCTTCGCCCGCGACGCAAGGCGGTTCAGCACGCGCTCATAGGTCGCGTCGACCAGCTCGGCCGGCACCTCGATGGTCATGCCGACCTGGCTTTTAGGCAGCGGCTCAGTCACGACTGCGAGCTCTGCGACCATGCGCGCGATTCTACGGAGCGCGCGAGAACGTACGCGTCTAGGGCGAGGGTGTAACCGGTGGAGGGCTCGCCACGATCGGTCCCGTGCCCGGGTCGTCGGGGGGGTTGATGTTGACCGGCGTCGGGGTCGGGCTCGGTGCGCTGTCACCAGGCAGGCGCGAGATGCTCGTGGTGCCGCTCAGGTACCAGCTGTTGCTCGGGCCGGGAACGACGTCGGGCGGCTTCGCGTACCACAGGTTTGCCGGAACGCCCGTCAGAGCGACGTTGACGAATGTGTGCACGCCCGGCGACGCGACGAACACGCCGTCCGAACCACTGACCATGAAGTGTCTGTTGTCGAGGATGTCTCCGACCCACAGGCCGACAGCCAGGACGGGGTTGAAAGCCACGGTGACCGCGTCCTTGAAGTTGTCGGTGGTGCCGGTCTTGGCCGCGACCGTGTGATTGTTCCAGTGCAGCGCGCTGTTGAAGCCGAAGATCGGAGCCCTGTTGCTGTCGTCGGCCATGATCTGGGCCATGATGTAGGCGACTCCGGGGTCGATCGCCAGGCGAGACCGCTGATCGGCGTTCGTCTGGTACAGGACGTTCCCGTGTGAGTCGGTGACCTGCCGGATCGCCTCAGGCGTGTGGTAGACGCCCATGTCCGCGTACACCGAGATACCGGCGACGTGCTCTAGCAGCGTGATCGGGTAGCCGCCGAGCGTCAGACTCGGGCCGTACTCGTCCGGCGGGGCGTTCGGATCTGACGTGTACGAGCCGTCGGGGTTTGCCTTGATGAAGCGAGGGTTGACGCCCAGGTTGCGCATCCAGTTGAGCACCGACGGCACCCCGATCGAGAGCTCGGCCTTGACGGCGCAGATGTTGAGCGAGCTGGCGAAAGCCTTCTTGAGGGGCAGCACGCCGTGCGACTTGTGGTCGTAGTTGTAGATCGGCGTCGTGCTGTAGGCGTCCTTGTAGATCAGCGGGCTCGGTCCGTCGTAGATGGGAGTGTCCACCGTCGCCACCCGCGCGTTGATGACCGCGCCATACGTGTATGGCTTCATCGACGAGCCCATGTTTCGAGGCGTGGTGGCGAGGTTGATCTCGCCGCCGTTGACATGCGAGTTGTAGTCAGGCGAGCCGACCATGACCAGGATCTCGCCGGTGCGCGGATCCATCGCCACCAGCGCGGATGAAAGCTGGCCGTTGCGGTCGCGCCACTTGTTGGCGTTGAGGTTGTTGCGCACGATGTTCTCGCCCTGCGCCTGCAGGTTGTAGTCGAGAGTGGTCTTGACGTTCAGCTGCTGAACGCCGGGCTGGAAACCCAGCTGCACCAACTCTTGCTGAACGTAGTCAACGAAGTGCGGCGCCAGCGCGTTGTTGGTCGGAGCGTAATACGTGACCTTCTCTGCAAAGGCCTCGTCAGCCATTGCCTGGGTGACCTTCGTGACGTCGTACGCCCGCACCATCGCATCCAGGACCTGCTTCTGGCGCACCTTGGCCTGGTCCGGGTTCAGGACGGGGTTGTACTGGGTCGGGGCCTGCGGCAGGCCGGCGAGCACAGCTGCCTGCGCGAGATCCAGCTTGCTGGCCGACATGTGGAAGTAGCTCTGGGCGGCCGCTTCGACGCCGTAGGACTGGGCGCCGTAGAAGCTCTTGTTGAGGTACAGCTCGAGGATCTGGTCCTTGGAATATGCCTGGCTGAGCTCGTAAGCCAGCGCGAGCTCCTTGATCTTGCGGCTGTATGTCTGGTCCGGAGTAAGGAACTGCTGCTTCGCGAGCTGCTGGGTGATGGTGCTGGCGCCACTCACGATGTGACCCGTCCGCAGGTCGTCGTAGAGGGCGCGAAGGATCGCCATCGTGTCGAAACCCGGGTTGCTGTAGAAGTTCTTGTCTTCGATGGCGATGGTCGCGTTGATCATGTTGGGGTTGACGTCCTTGAGCCTGACGGCCAACCGATGGTCACCGGTGTGGTAGCCCACGTCGGCCAGCTTGTTGCCGTTGCGATCGGTGATGAGGGTGTCGCCCGCGAACGCAGCACTGTCCAGGCCGCGGATCGAGGGAAGGCTGTCGAAGAACGACTGGGCGTAAGCGTCGCCCGCAAAGCCCAGCACCAGAACCACGGCGAGAAGAACGCCTAGAGCGCGGAGCAGCGCAACCCTTCGGTGGTGCTGTCCTATCGGAGACCAGCCGGCGTGGATTCGCGCCCTCGGCTGGTGCCCGCCCTTCGTCTTGATCTTCTCAGGAACGTTTCGACCCATAGGTTGGAGAAGCGCATAGAGTCTAGCGCTCCCGCCTGAACCTAACGCCGCGCGGCCGGGCGGGGTTACGCCAGGCGGGGCGTCAACCGGTCCCGCGTGGGCGGGCGAACACCTCTTCCGCTGGGACGAGCCGCTCCTGCCGTGTCCCTGGGAAATGGACGCGCACGCCCGGCCGGCCCGGGCTGCCGAGCTCCCATCCAGCCTCGTACAGCCGAGCCGCCTCGGCGAGATCTTTCGCCTGGGCGGCCTGCGCGCCGTCGGTGAAGGCCAGCGCCTGCGTCCTGGCACCTGGAAAGCCGAGCCGGACCTCGCCGCCAGTCTTCAGGTTGTAGACGAAGTCGTCTAGCGAGCCCTCCTGGCTTCCTTCCACCAGCTGGGCGACGTTCGGGAACCTGCCTTCCTTCATGGCCGACTTGAGCTCCGCCCGCGCATCGCGATGGGCGCCGCGCTCACGCCGGCGCTTCTCGGTAAGGAGGACGTCGCGCTGCATCCGCAGCGCGCGCAGCTGTTCGTCAAGCGGGCGCATCTGGCCGCGGATCTCTTCGACCCGCTGCTCGAGCTCCGCGTCGGTCAAACCGGCCAGCTCGTCTGGCACGGTCTAGGAAGTTACTCGACCGGCGGGCGGGCCCGTGGCCTTCGCGTGAGGATGAACACCGCCGCGATGACGAACAGGACGGTCACCGCCGCCAGCGCGATCACGCTTGGCGTGTAGTCGCCACCCCCCTTAGACATATTGGCGCCAATACGCCCAATCACGATCGCGTAAAAGCCGAAGATGGCCAGGAGCTTGGCCACGACGCGCATCCACATGCATAGAGGAACGCGCGAGACAGGCAAAAGCTCAAGATTCGTGCTCGGCGCGCCGCCGGCGGAAACCGGCATACAGAGCAAGGTCGTACACGATCTTCACGGCGCCGCCCGCAAAGAACGGAAGGCCGAACGACGCGGCCCCGATGGCGATCCCGGCAATCGTGGGTCCGACAGATTGGGCAACGCCCCGTACCGCCCCAGTCATTGCCACAGCGCCGGCGCGTTCCGCCGGCGGGACGAGCGAGACCACATAGGCCTGGCGGGCGGGCACGTCCATCTGGGACAGCGCGAACCGCGCGAACAACAGGGCGACCGCGCTGCCTAGGTTCGGCGCGAACGGCACCGCAAGAAGCAGCAAGTTGCTCGGGAGGTGCGTGAAGACCATGGTGTTGATCAGACCGATGCGGTTGGCCAACCGGCCCGACACCTCATACGAGGCCGCCTGCAGGAGCGCGATGACGGCGAACGCCGGCCCAAGAAACGTGGTCTCGGCGCCGAAGCGGGCATGCAGCCAGTACGCGATCACCGCGTTGGCCACGAAGCCGCCGCCCAGCGAATCGAGGGCGAACAGGCCCGCGAGGGCTGCCAGCGGCCGGAAGCGTCCGAAGGCGATGGCCGGCCCCGGCGCTTCGACGCCACGGCTCATGAACAGAGGTATCGCCCCGGTGATGACACCGATCGCCGCGTAGAGGGCGAAGTAGCCGGCCGCCGACTCACCAGGCACGAGCGCGGCTGACAGTCCGCCGGCTGCGTTCAGCAACCCGGCGGTGAAGGCGTATCGCCCGAAGGCGGTGTTCCGATCTCTGGCCGGCGCAGCCTCGGCCAGCATCGCCTGCTCCACCGCAGCGAAAGGTCCGAGATCAACGCTCGCGGCGCCGAGCATGCCGGGTACCCCCGCGAGCACGAGCAGCACCGGCGAGGAGGCCAGGGCCAGGTCCAACCCGGTCACGGCCATCAAGAGCCCGCACGCCGCCAGGGTCGCCCGCCGGCCGATCCGGGCGGCCGCCCACGCCGCCACCAGCCCTGACAGCGAGGCGGCAGCCAGCCCTAGGCCGAGTGTCAGGCCGATCAGCCCCGCCGGCAGGCCGCGCCGCTCCAGGTGGATGCCGACCAGCACCGCCGAAAAGCCGAAGCCGAACGCACGCAGCCCGCGTGCCGCCAGCAAAAGACGCCGATCCATGCACTGAAGTATTTGGTGACGAGGGGTCGCTTTGCGACAATGGCGGTACCGTGACGCTGCCTCGCCGAATCGTGGGTCTCGGTGGAGGCGGCTTCAGCCGGTTCGGCCGCTCCTCCAGGCTCGACGACTACGTGCTGTCCCTCACCCAGAAGGACCACCCTCGCGTCCTCTTCCTCGGGACCGCGGGCGGCGACGCCGACTCACACATCGTCCTCTTCTATGAGGCGTTCTCGGGCCGCGCGCGGCCGGCGCACCTGAAGCTGTTCGGCGCCCCGAGCCGCATGGAGTGGCGGCCGCTCATCCGCGATCAGGACGTCATCTACGTCGGCGGCGGCAACACCGCGAACATGCTGGCCATCTGGCGCGTGCACGGCATGGACCAGGCGCTGCGCGAGGCATGGGACGACGGCGTGGTGCTGTGCGGCGTGAGCGCCGGCATGAACTGCTGGTTCGAGTGCTCGATCAGCGATTCCTTCGGCCTCGACCTGGCTGACCTGCGCGACGGGCTCGGCTTCCTGCCAGGGAGTGTGTGCCCGCATTACGACGGGGAGGAGCGAAGGCGTCCCGTCTACCGGCAGCTTGTGTCAGAGGGCTTGCCCGCCGGATACGCGGTCGAGGATTCTGTCGGGATCGTCTTCCAGGACACCGGTTTCGTGGAAGCGGTGACCGAAGTCGAAGGGCGTCGCGCCTATCGCGTGGAGATCGTCGACGGCCAGGTCAGCGAGACCGTCGTGCCGACGCGGTCGCTGGTCAGCCCCCCTGCGCCCGCAAGTCCCGCAGCACCAGCACCGCCGCAAGCAAAATCACCACCAGTGCCGCGGTAACAGCCGCCACCAGGAACACCGTCGGCGCGTCCCCTGTTCGCCCGCTCGTGGCCGCTTGCGGGCTGGCGTGAGGGCTGGGCGACGGCTCGACCGGCGTCGCGCCGGTGAAGATGAGATGGCCCTCGCCGTGCGCGCGCGTGGCCGTCGTGATGAGAGGCAGCACGGTGCAGGTGGCCGTGCAGCGGACGTCGATAAGCGTGGCCCCACCTTCGGTGGCCGAAAGCAGGTCGCCTTCCTGAACGCCAAGCCCGGTCAGGGAATCGGATGTGAGCGCGAGAAGGCTGTCGGTGCCTGGATGCGGGTTGCCCTTGGTGATGCGGTCGGCGTAGTAGACGTTGCCGTGCCAGCCGTGCGGCACGAATCCGACGGCCTCCACCCCGATGTCGGGGCCCTTCGGCAGCCCTGAGGCGGCCACGGTGCGCGAAGAGCCGTCAGCTCCGATGGCGTAGATGTTTCCCGAGAGCTCGTCGGGCGCGATCAGCATCCCGCCGAACGCACCGAAGCTCGGAGGGGCGATCTCCAGGCCTCCTTCGACGGTCGGCGCCGAGCTCGTGATGACCGAGACTGTCCCGGCGCAGTCGATGGCAGCAACCTCGGTCTTGCCGGCGCCCGCGGTGCCCGTGACCAGGATCCGGTAGCCGAACGCGCCGCCGGTGTCGAACGCGATGCCGCCGAGAGCGGTGACGTTAGGGACGGTCGCGAATGCGGTCTTATTGCCGCGAGCGTCGACATGGTTGAGGCCCAGCGGGGCGTGCAGTCGCAGCACGTAGACATCGCCGCTCTGGAACGAGCACCCTGCCGTCGACGTGGCTGCGGCAGCCGGCAGCTGCGGCACGACCGTCAGGTACGTCTCGGCGGTTCTGTCGTCGCTGTAGGCGGCGCCTGGGTAGGGCGTCGCCGCCCCAAGCGGGTCTATCAGCCACAGCTTGCCCGTCCCCATGACGACAAGCCAGCCGTCCGCCCTGGGGCCGCCCACATCGACCACGCCCGCGATCTTGGTGACCGGCTGCCATACCGGGGGAACCGCTGCCGACGCTGTGATGGCATGCGCGAGCCCCAGGCAGACGAGCGCGGCTGAAGCAGCTAGGCGTCGCACGGCGCGCCAATGGTATTTCAACGGCAGGGTTGAAAAACTCGTAGGATGCATTTCGTGGACTCCCGCCGCGAGATCATCCTCGCTTTGCTCAAAACCCGGGGTCACGCCACCCTCGGCGAGGTGGCGGCCCACCTGGAGGTCTCCAAGCAGGCGGC